>NZ_JBYNAH010000310.1:0-4271 GCF_059781815.1 Salipiger sp.
CGACCTTTTCCAGCGCGCTCTCGGCGAGGCGGCGATAGGTGGTGATCGTGCCGCCAAAGACATTGAGCAGCGGCGCGCCGCCCTCGGCCTCGACCTTGAGGGTGTAGTCGCGGGTTGCCGCGGTGGCGCTGCTGGCGCCGTCGTCGTAGAGCGGGCGCACGCCGGAATAGCTCCAGACGATGTCTTCCTCGTCGATCGCCTGCCGGAAGTAGCGGTTGGCGAAATCGAGTAGATAGGCGCGCTCTTCGGGGGTGCAGACCGGGCGCTGCGCCGGGTCGGCATGGGCGGCGTCGGTGGTGCCGATCAGGGTGTAATCGGTCTCGTAGGGGATGGCGAAGATGATCCGCCCGTCGGTGCCCTGAAAGAAGTAGCACTTGTCGTGATCGTAAAGCCGGCGCGTCACGATATGCGAGCCGCGCACCAGCCGGATGCCCTCGCGGGTGTTCAGCCGGACCTTGCTGCGGATGATGTCGCCGACCCATGGGCCGCCGGCATTCACCAGCATCCGGGCGCGGTGGCTGCGCATCTCGCCGGTCTCGGTGTCCTGCGTGTCGATTAGCCAGAGATCGCCCTCGCGCGTGGCCGACAGCACCTTGGTGCGGGTCAGGATCTCGGCGCCGCGCGCCTCGGCATCGCGGGCGTTGAGCACCACGAGACGCGAGTCCTCGATCCAGCAGTCGGAATATTCGTAGGCGGTCTCGAGCCGGTCGACCAGCGGGGCGCCCTCGGGCGTCCCTTTGAGCGACAGCGTCGTCGTCCCAGGCAGGATCTTCCGCCCGCCAAGATGGTCGTACATGAACAGCCCGAGCCGGATCAGCCAGGCCGGGCGGCGGCCTTTCATCCACGGCATGACCGTAGTCAGGAGCTTCGATGTCGGCGTGTCGCTCTCGAAGCGCATGTCCCGGTGGTAGGGCAGCACGAAGCGCATCGGCCAGCTGATATGCGGCATGGCGCGTAGCAGCACCTCGCGCTCGATCAGGGCTTCGCGCACCAGACGGAACTCGAAATACTCGAGGTAGCGTAGCCCGCCGTGACACAGTTTCGTCGAGGCAGAGGACGTGGCCGAGGCGAGGTCGCCCATCTCGGCCAGGCGGACCGAGAGGCCACGCCCCGCCGCATCGCGCGAGATGCCGCATCCGTTGATGCCGCCGCCGATCACGAACAGATCGACCACGTCGATGTCGTGGCTGTCCCGCACAAGCTCCTCCTCACCTTGGCGTGAGCGGTAACCTGCTGGATTGAAGGCGCGTTCGCAAGCGTAAATTTTCGGTAATGTTCGGTTTTAGGTAATACACTGAAATAAAGTGAAAAAGCACTGACACATTCAAAGTATAAAACGTGTATTTGCCGCATTGCAGCTGCAGAAACTCGCAAAGGCCGTCCTGTTTGGCTGGTTTCCGTCGCGTCAAAGAGAGTCTTTGCGCGGTTTTCGTCATAACGAACATAAACGAAAGTTTCGGCCGTGGAAACGACCTGTCCGCCGCCGGAATTCGCCTTGGACGGCATCGGTACCGGCTGTCATCCGGGAGGACTCGGCGCGTTTGCCGCGATCACAGCAGCAAACGCGGCTGCGCGCGGGGGGCGGTTCGTCGAAAAGGGGGGTGTTCGTCTTCGTGCCGGCGCGGGGCGGCGAGGCGCGCGCATTTTCAAGCGCGAAGCGCGGGCGGCCCGAAAGCCGCCCGCGCGGTCTTAGCTCGCCGGCAGCAGGACGCCGTCGAAGAACGCCGCAAGATCGGCATAGCCGTCGAGCGGCAGCACGTGGGCGATATACTGGTCCGGACGGACCACGATCATGCAGCCCTGGGCGCGGTCGATGCCGCGCATGTCGAAGATGTCGCCCTGACCCTTGTGATCGGTGCAGAACACCTTCTCGTGGTCCTGCAGCCCGTACTTGCCCTTTCTGGGCTTCAGCAGCGACGGCATGTCCTCGTAGGAGAGCTGGTCGAAGGTCTGCTGGAACACGGCGCGCAGGTCGATGATGGCGTCGATATCTTCGTCCGGGCGGGTGTATTTCACCACCGGCGAGGCGGTATCATTTTCGAGCCAGTCCGCCAGCTTGTGGATCGCCGAGCCGGGGGCCGAGCTGTCCTTGCCACCTGCAAAGGCGTAGATCCGCCAGCGCCCGTCGGCCTCGGCCACATGGCCGAGCTGCATCTGCATCGCGTCCGAGAGCCGGACCGCAGGGGCCGAATGGAAGCGCTTGCCGATGACCTCGCCGGTGGCCAAAGCCTGATGGGTGGCCGGGCCGATGAGGGCGGAGGGTTCGTAATGCACCGCAAGGCCGCCGGTGAACTCGAGGTTCTCGATGAACTGCGCCTGCACGCGCGGCACATCGGTGCCGTCGAGCTCGGACTCGCCGGGGGGCGCCGACATGATGCGCGCCCATTTGTGATCGGTGTCGACCAGCCGCTTGGCCTCGAGCCAGCGTTCGGCAGAGTAGCTGTGCAGGAGGCCGGCATCGGCGCGCCCCTGCAGCACATGCGCCAGCTTCCAGCCGAGGTTGAACGAGTCCTGCATCGACACGTTCATGCCCTGACCGGCCTTGGGGCTATGGGTGTGGCAGGCGTCGCCTGCGGTGAAGACGCGCGGGGTGCGGGTGGCCTTCTGGTCCTCGGGGACGTCGTCGAACCGGTCGGTCATGCGGTGCCCGATCTCGTAGACCGACCACCAGACAACCTCCTTCACGTCGATGGTGTAGGGGGCCATGATCCGGTTCGCCGCGGCGATCATGTCCTCGGAGGTGAGGTTGCGGCTGGCCACGCGCTCGTCGGGGTTCAGCTTGTCGAGCTCGACATACATGCGGAACAGGTAGCCGCCCTCGCGCGGGAGGATCAGCACATTGCCCTCGCTCTTCGAGGCGACGATGCATTTCTGCCGGATGTCGGGGAAATCGGTGTTGGCGAGGATGTCCATCACGCCCCAGGCCTGGTGCGCCGCATCCCCGTGCAGCGTGCCGCCGATGGCCTTGCGCACGTTCGAGCGCGCGCCGTCGCAGCCCACCACGTAATTCGCCCGCACCGTCTGAAGCGTGCCGGCATTGACGCCGGTGTTCTCGAGCGTGACGGTGACGGGGTGATCCTCGGTGCTCTCGTCGACGGTCAGATCCTTGACGGACCAGCCGTAATCCGGCTCCAGCCGCTTTGGCGACTTGCGCATCACGTCAAGGAACAGCTCGTGGATGCGGGCCTGGTTGATCAGCGTGTGGGGCATCTCGGAGCTGTCATCGGCCACGTCCTGCACCCGGCCGATACGGCGCACGTGCTCGGGCTTTTCCGGGTCCGGTGTCCAGAAGGTGGTCTGGTTGACCCAGTAGCTCTCGCGCTTGACCTTTTCGCCGAAGCCGAAGGCCTGGAACATCTCCATGGTGCGGGTGTTGACGCCGTCCGCCTGGCCCTTCTCCATCGGGCCGGGCTTGCGCTCGACGATCATCACGTCGATCTCGGGGAATTGCGACAGCTGCGCGGCAAGGCAGAGGCCCGCCGGGCCGCAGCCGGCGATCAGCACGTCGACCTTCTCGGGCAGGGGCGCAAAATCATCGTATTCGCGGCGGCAGGGGGCTGCATCGCTCAGGTCGGGATCGCCGCCCCGAAAGCCGTTCAGATAGTACTGCATGAATGCTCCTCCGTATCGTGCAGATGCGAGCCCTCGCTCGGTTGGATTAGATAATAGCTATACTTATCATGTTTGGTCAATAATCAATATGCATACATATTATAGAGCCGTAATGCGCTGAATGTGCGTGCTTATCTCAGAAATAAGGGTCGCGTTTGTGGAGCGCGGGGCGGGACGCGAGCGGGAATCGCTCGACCTGACCTCGGACGCGCAGCGCCTCGCGCTGCCGCTTTTCGGCGCGCAAGGGGCGTCCCGCATGAGGGGCGCCGGCCTGCCAGACGACGCGGGGTCGGGGGGGCTCAGCCGCCGAGGCTGCGCAAGCCGCTACCCGTCTTCGAGCCGCCAAAGCCGCCCCGCGAGGCGGCGGTGGCGCGGGTGAGGGGCGGCTTGCCGGCGGTCACCGGGGCCTTGTTGAAGGTGCTCGGGTTGAGCTGCGCGCGCCCGGTGTTGTTGGCGTAGCTGGCATTGCCCGCAGGCGTGGTGAAACGGCCGTCGGCGTTGCGATACATCGGCTGCGCCGCGAGGCCGCGCTGGCCGCCCAGCATGTTGCCGATCAGGTAGCCCGCGAGAAGCGGCATGAAGATGCTGCCCGAACCGCCGCCCGTCGCCTGCGCCTCGGAGCCGCAATTGCCCTCGCCGTACTGCTCTTCGCAGACCTC
>NZ_JBYNAH010000015.1:0-7381 GCF_059781815.1 Salipiger sp.
CGCCATAGCTCTCCTACAATCGGTCGACGCGCCGGATCCGGCGCGTCTGCGGCGCCGCTCGGTTGCAGGGCGACCTCCTCGACCGCCAGTCCCGAACGCCACCGACGGGGCGCCATGTCCCGCTGCCGCTTGACCGCAATCAAGGTGCGCCTCTGCGGATCGTCCTAGGCTTCTTCCCGGCTAAGGGAGGAGAGGCCGATGAACATGCAAGAGCGAGACAGCGCCGCTGCGCTGCACTGGTTCGAGGATCTGACCCGCGAGGATGTGCCCACCGTCGGCGGCAAGAACGCCTCGCTGGGCGAGATGGTGCGGTCGCTGGGAGAGAAGGGCGTGCAGGTGCCGCCGGGATTTGCCACAACCGCCGACACCTATCGCCGCTTCATCGCCGCGAACGATCTCGAGGGCAGGATGGGTGAGGTGCTCGCCGATCTCGACGCGCAGCGCATCGGCCTCGCCGAGGCAGGGCGCAGCATTCGCGCCGCCATCGTCGGCGGGCGCTGGCCCGATGGGATCGAGGCGCAGATCCGCGCCGCCTATCGCGAGCTGGGGCGGCGCGCGGGGCAGGAGGCGCCCGCCGTCGCGGTGCGCTCCTCGGCCACCGCCGAGGATCTGCCCGACGCCAGCTTCGCCGGCCAGCAGGAGACCTTTCTCAACGTGCGCGGCGAGGCCGCGCTGCTCACCGCCTGCCGGCGCTGCTTTGCCTCGCTCTTCACCGACCGGGCGATCACCTATCGCAAGCTCAAGGGCTTCGGCCAGCTCGAGGTGGCGCTGTCGGTGGGCGTGCAGCTGATGGTGCGCTCCGACATCGGCGGCTCGGGCGTGATGTTCTCGCTCGACACCGAGAGCGGCTTTGACCGCATCGTGCTGATCAATGCGGCCTGGGGCCTGGGCGAAAACGTGGTGCAGGGGACGGTGAGCCCGGACGAGTATCAGGTGTACAAGCCGTTTCTCGACCGCGCCGAGCTGGCGCCGATCCTGCACAAGGGGCTCGGTGCGAAAGAGATCAAGATGATCTACCAGAGCACAGCAGACGCCCCGACGCGCAACGTGCCGACCTCGAAGGCCGAGCGCGAGAGCTTTGTGCTGTCCGATGCCGAGATCCTCGATCTCGCCCGCGCCGCGGTGGTGATCGAGGACCACTACGGCCAGCCGATGGACATGGAATGGGCGCGCGACGGCGAGAGCGGGCAGATCTATATCGTGCAGGCCCGGCCCGAGACGGTGCAGTCGCGCAGCGAGGCCGGCGCCTTCCGCAGCTACCGGCTTGGCAAGACCGGCGAGAAACTTCTGGGCGGGCTCAGCGTCGGCAACGCCATCGCCACCGGCGAGGTCTGCCTGATCGAAAGCGCCACCGATATCGACCGCTTCGTCGACGGCGCGGTGCTTGTCACCTCGAACACCGATCCCGACTGGGTGCCGATCATGAAGCGCGCCGCGGCCATCGTCACCGATCACGGCGGCCGCACCTCGCACGCCGCGATCATCAGCCGCGAGCTTGGCGTGCCGGCCATCGTCGGCACCGGCACGGCCACGCATCTGCTGCATGACGGGCAGGAGATCACCGTCTCCTGCGCCGCAGGCGACGAAGGCGAGATCTATGCCGGGAAGGCGGCGTTCAGCGTCGAGGAGACCCGGCTCGACGCGCTGCCCGAGACCCGCACCGAGGTGATGCTCAACATGGCCAACCCGTCGGCGGCGGCGCGCTGGTGGCGGCTGCCGGCGGATGGCGTGGGGCTGGCGCGAATGGAGTTCGTGGTCAGCAACGAGGTCCGGGTGCACCCGCTCGCGCTCACCCGCTACGACCAGTTGAAACCGGGGCCCGAGCGCGACGAGATCGACCGGCTCATCCGCGGGTTCGACGACCGGCTCGACTACTTCGTCGAGACGCTGGCCCGCGGCCTCTCGCGCATCGCGGCGACGTGGTATCCCAAGCCTGCGATCATCCGGATGAGCGATTTCAAGACCAACGAATATGCCGACCTGCTGGGCGGGCAGGGGTTCGAGCCGGCAGAGCAGAACCCGATGATCGGCTTCCGCGGTGCCTCGCGCTACTATTCCGACGCCTATCGCGACGGGTTCGCGCTCGAATGCCGGGCGATCCGGCGGCTGCGCGACAAGATTGGGTTCGACAACGTGGTGGTGATGATCCCGTTCTGCCGCACCGTGGGCGAGGCCGACCGGGTGCTTGAGGTGATGGAAGAGAACGGCCTCCGCCGGGGCGAGAACGGGCTGCAGGTCTATGTCATGTGCGAGATTCCGTCGAACGTGATCGAGGCCGACGCCTTCGCCGAGCGCTTCGACGGCTTCTCGATCGGCTCGAACGACCTCACCCAGCTCACCCTCGGTGTCGACCGCGATTCCGAGGCGCTGGCCGAGCTCTTCAGCGAACGCGACCCGGCGGTGCTGTGGATGATCGAGACGGTGATCGCCAAGGCCCGCAAGGCGGGACGCAAGATCGGCCTCTGCGGTCAGGCGCCAAGCAACCATCCCGATTTCGCCCGGCTGTTGGTGCGGGCCGGGATCGACAGCATCTCGGTCACGCCAGACAGCTTCTTTGCGGTGAAGGCCAACGTGGCCGAGGCAGAGGCGGAGGGCTGAGGGAGCAGAGCGGGCCAAGGGCTGAGCCGGGCGCGCGCAACGGGCTGCCGTTACGGTGCCCGGTCGGGGCGGGCGTGCGCGCCAAGCCGCCGGGTGCCGCCCGTCTCCCTGATCTCAACAAGGATCTCGGCGCGGTCCGGGGCACGCCCTTCCGAGCGCGTCGGACCGGCCCACAGGCGCCGGTAGGCAACAGGCGTCTGCGCCCTGCATTTGCGCCGTTGTGCATCACGGTCCAGCGGGTCATATCGAGAGGGCAGTTGCCCCAGCGGAGACCCGCCCGATGTTCGATCCCGTGCGCCCTTTCGGCCCCCCCGGCACCCATGTCGCCCAAGGCGGCAAGGCGATCTATGGCGCTCCGCTGGGGATCCTGATGCTCGAGGCGCGTTTTCCCCGCGTCTATGGCGACATGGGCAACGCGACGACCTGGCCGTTCCCGGTGCTCTACCATGTGGTGCGCGGCGCCAGCCCGGCCAAGGTGGTCTGCGACAAGGCCGAGGGGCTGCTCGAGCCGTTCATCGCTGCGGCGCGCGATCTTGTCGATCTGGGCGCCGAGGGCATCACCACCAATTGCGGCTTCCTGTCGATCTACCAGCGCCAGCTGGCCGAGGCGGTGCAGGTGCCGGTGGCGACATCGTCGATGATGCAGGTGCCTTGGGTGCAGGCGACTCTTCCGCCGGGCAAGCTGGTGGGGATCGTCACCATCAACGCCTCCGGCATCACGCCGGCGCATCTCGACGGCATCGGCGTGCCGCTCGACACGCCTGTGGCGGGGTGCGAGGACGGGGACGAGTTCTTCCCGGTGCTGATCAAGGCCGAGCGGCAGGAGCTCGATCTCTCCAAGGCCTGCGCTGACGTCGTCGCGGCGGCGCGAGCGCTGCAGGCGCGGCATCCGGAGCTTGGCGCCATCGTGCTGGAATGCACCAACATGGCGCCCTACAGCGCCGCGGTGCGCGCCGCGACGGGCCTGCCGGTCTACGACATCTACTCGATGACCACCTGGTTCCAGGCCGGGCTGCAGCCGCGCCGCTTCTGAGGCGGTGGACCGGTCAGCGCGGGCTCAGCCCATCCAGCGGCGCACCGGCGCGTTGGCCTCCTCGAGCGGCTGGGTCACGATGTCGACCAGCGTCGGGCCGTCATGCGCCACAGCCTCGGCCAGCACCTTCTCGAGCTCGGCCGGATCTTCGACGCGCCACGACTTAACGCCATAGGCCGCGGCCACGGCGGCCTGATCGACGCGGTTGAAATCAACGTTGTAATAGCGGCTGCCCTTGTCGGCCATCTGGCTGGCCTTGATCCAGCCGAAATTCGAGTTCGAGAACACCACGAAGGTGATCGGCGCGCGCGACCGGCAGACGGTCTCGAGCTCGCCCACGGTGAAGCCGAAGGAGCCGTCGCCCATCAGCGCCACGGTCTTGCTGTCGGGCCGCCCGTACCACGCGCCTAGCGAGGCGGAGAGCGAGTAGCCAAGCGCCCCGTGGGCGCGGTTGGTGATGAAATACCGCCCCGCCAGCGCCTGCCGGTAATAGGCCGAGGCATAGGGGCAGGAGGTGCCGGGGTCCGAGACCACGGTGGCATCAGATGGCAGCACCTTCATCAGCGCGGCGATGACGCGCTCGGGGCGGATGGGCCGGCTGTCTTCGGCGGCGATGCGGTCGAAGATCTCGAACTTGCGGCGCTTGATGTCGGCCACCGCGGCCGCGCCGCCGAAGGTCGCGGCGCCCTGGTCGCGGCGGTCGAGCTCGGCGTTGACCATCTCAAGCGCGAGGCGCAGGTCGCCCACCACGCCGACCTCGGTGGGCAGGTTGGCGCCGATCACCATCGGGTCGACGTCGAAATGCACGATGCGGGTGCCGGGGCTCGGGGCCTCCCAGCGCGAGGTGGTGGTCGAACCCGCGCGGCAGCCCATGAAGATCACCAGGTCGGCGGCCTCCATCATCTCCCAGGTCTGGTCGGTGCCGCCGTTCGAGCCCACGACGCCAAGCGCGTTGGGGTGGCTGTCGGCGAGCGCGCCTTGCCCCGAGATCGAGGTGGCGACGGCCACGTCGAGCCGGGTGGCGAGCCGGTCGAGCTCGGCCATGGCGCCCGAGACCACGATGCCGCCGCCGCAGACAATGAGCGGGGTCTTGGCCGAGAGGATCACGTCCACCGCTGCCTCGACCGAGGCCGGGTCGGGGCCGGTGCGGTAGGCGGGGTAGGTGGCGAGCGCCGGGTCGGCCCAGATCTCGGTCGGGTCGACCTGGTCGTACTGGATGTCATAGGGCAGGCCGAGATGGGCAGCGCCCGAGCGCCCAGTGGTCATGGCGCGGAAGGCGGCGCGGACCATGCGCGGGATGTGATCGGCGCGCTTGATCACCGTGTTCCACTTGGTCAGCGGGCGCATCAGCGCCTCCTGGTCGACCTCGGTCAGCGGGTATTTGCCGTAGCTCGCCACCGAGATGTCGGTGGTGATGCCGAGCACCGCGTAAGAGCTTTCCGAAGCCTCGATCAGGCCCGGAAGGATATAGGTCGCGCCGCCGCCAGAGGGGCCTTCGCAGACGCCGGGCCGGCCGGTGACGCGGGAATAGCCGTCGGCCATGTAGGTGGCGCAGCGCTCGTCGCGGGTCAGCACGTGTTCGATCTTGTGATCGAGCAGGTGCATCGCGTCGTAGAAAGGCAGGGTGGTGTCGCCGCAGAGGCCGAAGATGTGCCGCACGCCCTGCGCCTCGAGCATCCGCACCATCGCCTCGGCGCCGTTCAGTCTGTTGTCCATGCGGGGTCTCCTTGGCAGGGAAGGCGGCGCGGGGCCGGGGGAAGGGCTGTGTTCCGATCTGTATACAACTCTGTGCGCAGCGCGGCAACGGCGTCGGGGCTTAGCTCCGGGCGCTGGTATAGACATGCCCGTAGGCGGCCTTGACCGCGGCGAGGATGTCTTCCTTGCGATGCAGGATATGCACCCGCATTGCGGCCATCGCCGCCTCGGCATCGCGGTCGCGCAGATGGGCGAGCATGTCGCGGTGCTGGGCCTGGGTCTGGTCGCGCCGGCCTTCCATGGCGATCCATCGGATCAGGTGCAGCCGGTCGTTGAGGTTGGCGAGCATCTGGCGCAGCACGGCATTGCCGGCGAGCGCGGCGATGCGGTCGTGAAAGCCGATATCGAGCTCGATCAGCCGGTCGACCGAGGCCTCGGGCGATTCCGCCATGCTCTCGTCGAGAAAGGCGGCCAGCTCGTCGAGCCCGCTGGCGTCGGCGCGCGCGCAGGCGAGCCGGATGGTGGCGCATTCGATTTCGAGCCGGGCCTCGAACAGGTCGAAGACGTGCTCGGGGTCGAGAGGCGGGGTTGCGAAGCCTCGGTCGAGATGCACCAGCAGCCCTTCGGCGGTGAGGCGGTTCAGCGCCTCGCGCAGCGGCGTGCGGCTGATCTCGAGCTCGGCTGCCAGCGCCACCTCGTTGAGCTTTTCTCCGGGCAGGAAGGACGAGCGCAGCAACCGCTCGCGCAGCTGGCCGTAGGCGCGATGCGCGGAACTGGGCGGAACAGGCTGCGGGGGCATGCGGGGCTTCCTTGCCGACGGTGGTGTATGCAGCACCGTATGCAGCCGCAGGATGCGGGGTCAATGTCTCGCGGAGGCCGCGTCGGGGCGGTCCGAGCGGGACAGTTGCGCTCCGGGGGAGGTGTGCGGCCCTCCGGAGCGGCCCCCCCTGGCGCCCGGCTCCGCTCGAGGCGGTGCCGCGGACCGGCGCGCCTAGCGCGGGCGGGCCGCGCTCAGCTCGAAGTTCGCGGCGTTTTCCGGCCAGTCGGGCTGGCCGAGCGCACTCCAAAGGCGGCAGGGCAGGCCAAGGAGGCCGGGCGGGCAACCCGCCCGGCGCTTTGGGTCAGTACCCGCGCGACGCATCGGCGAGATCGGCGCAGGTGCCGGTCGCCTCGAAGGTCTTGAGGTTGGCGGCGATGATCCGCCCGCCGGTGGCGGCATCGATCTGCGAGGCCACGTGCGGGGTCACGGTGATGCCCGGGGTGGTCCAGAACGGGTTGTCGGTGGGCAGCGGTTCCTGGTGGAACACGTCGAGCGTGGCCTGCTTGATCTGGCCGCTCTCGAGCGCCGCCAGCAGATCGGCATCGACGAGATGCGGGCCGCGGGCGCAGTTGATCACGCAGGCGCCTTCGGCGAGCTTGCCGAAGAGCTCGGCATTGAGGATCCCGGTGGTGTGCTCGGTCAGCGGCAGCAGGTTCACCAGGATCTCGCAACCGTCGAGAAAGGCGTCCATCTGCTCGGGGCCGGTGAAGGTCTCGACACCTTCGATCGACTTCGGCGATTTCGACCAGCCGCGGGTGGTGAAGCCCAGCATCGACAGGGTCTGCGCCGCCGCGGCGCCGAGATTGCCGAGGCCCATGACACCGACAGTGCGGTTGGGCGCGACGGGCACCACGATGGCGTGCCAGTCGAGCTCGGCCTGGGCCTGCAGCTGGCGCGGCATGTCGCGGTGATGGCGCAGCACGTGCAGCGCCACGTATTCGCGCATCCGCTGGGTCAGGTCATCGCCCACGGTGCGGATGATCGGCACGCCCTGCGGCAGTTCCTCGTCGTTCAGCACGTGGTCGATGCCCGCCCCGATAGAGACGATGGCCTTGAGATTGCTGAATTTCGCGAGATCGCCTGTACGCGGCCGCCAGACCACGGCATAGGTAACGGCGTCGGGGTCGGCGATGTCATCCAGCGCGGCGATGTCCCAGCCGGGCATCAGCTCCTGCAGCATCTCCACCCACCACTGGGCCTTGTCTTCGAGGGGGAGGTAGACGGCAATGGTCATG
>NZ_JBYNAH010000015.1:7391-14578 GCF_059781815.1 Salipiger sp.
TTTGGGTCGGTCATCTTTGGGGAATGGGAATGAATCTCAAGCAGCTCGAGGCCTTCTACTGGCTGAGCCAGTTCGGAAACCACCGGCAGACGGCCGAGTATCTCGGGCTGACGCAGCCCGCGGTCTCGGCGCGCATCACGTCGCTTGAGAAAGATCTTGGCAAGACCCTGATCGACCGCGAGGCCAATGGCTTCGCGCTCACCGATCAGGGCTTGGAAGTTGCGGAATTCGCGGTTCAGTTCCTGAATCTGCGCGAGGCGATGCTGGGCCGGTTGCAGGACCGGCACAAGCAGGGCGTCAGCATCGGGCTGGTCGGCATGGCGGCGCTTACATGGGGGCCGCTCCTGCGCGACAGCGTGGCGCGCGAGGCGCCCGAGATGATGTTCGATATCTACGTGGGCTCGGACCTGCAGCTGCGGCGGCTGGTCGAGGCGGGCACGCTGGATGCCGCTTTCACCGCCACCGGAGACCGCGCCCGCGGCGCCGATTTCGCGGTGCGCTACGAGGTCGGCTGGGTGGCCCATGGCGATGTCATCAAGGGCTGCGAACAGCCTATGAGCCCGGATGCGCTGCGGGCGCTGCCGCTGGTGCACTATCCGAAGACCTCGCCGCTGTTCAATCCGGTGGCCGACTACGTCGACAACATGGCCGAGCGCAGCGCGGCGCGGCATTACGGGAACGCGCTCTCGACGATCTGCGAGATGGTGCGCCGGGGCTACGGCGCCTCGGCGCTGCCGCTGGCGGCACTCGAGACCGAGATCGCCAGCGGCCAGGTTGTCGAGATCGCGGCCACCGAAGGGCTGGCGCCGCTGCATGTCTCCTGCACCCACGCCAACCGCGCCCGCCGCAAGCAGGTGGGCGCGGTGCTCGAGCTGTCGCGCGAGGCGGCACGGGCGTGGTGCGGGGACCATGGGCGCTACAGCTCCTTCGTCGATCTCTAGGGCTCAGCCCTCGAGCTTGGCCTTCACCATGTTGCTGGCGCCCGACATCTCGCCGAGATGGGTGCCGCCGGTGATCTTGGCCTCGTTGACGCGGCCGCGCTCGGTGAGGAATTCACCGCGCTCGAGCACCTCGTCGAGGTCTTCGGGCGCGATGAACAGCACGCCGCAATCGTCGGCCAGCACCGCGTAGCCCGGCAGAACCGCCGCGCCACCGATCGAGACCGGCACGTTGAAGCCGCCGCCGGTGTTGTAAAGCCGGGTGGTGACCGGCGAGGCGCCGCGCGACCACATGGCAAAGCCTTGCTCGGCGATCTCGGCGGTGTCGGTGTGGGGGCCGTCGACGCAGCCGCCTTCAAGGCCGATCATCGCCGCCATGCGGGTCACGCCGCCGCCCCAGCAGGCGTACTTGGTGTCGCCAAGGCGGTCGACGGCGAGGAAGTAGCCCGGGCCGCACTGGCTCAGGCAATGGTGCAGCAGCGTCGAGTCGAGGCCCGGGATCGCCAGCGTCGCCAGCGTGCCGACGACGACCTTGCCCGGCAGCACCGGCTGGATCGCGGGGGCGGCAAAGCCGTAGTGGTAGAAGTGGCCGATGGTGGCGGTCTCGAGCTTGGCGAGACGGTCGAGCTTCTCCTGCGGGATCTTCTCGGGCATCGGGTTGAGCTTGTAGACGAGGTTGGACATGGGAGGTCCCTTCTTGGGTCTTTGTGTCAGGAGATCAGTTCTGCGGCCCGAGGATCAGGTCCGGCAGGAAGGTCACGGTCTGCGGCACGTAGGTCAGCAGGATGAGCACGTCGAAGAGCGGCAGCAGCATCGGCAGCACCGCCATCGTCACCTTCTCGAAGCGGACGCGGCCCACCTCGGCGACGATGTAGAGGCCGATGCCCATCGGCGGCGTGGCGATGCCGATCAGCAGCCCGAGCTGGATGATGATGCCGAAATGCACCCGGTCGATGCCGTAGGCGTCGATCAGCGGCAGCAGCGTCGGCACCAGGATCAGCTTGGCCGGCACGCCCTCGACGACGCAGCCGACGAGGATGATGAAGACCAGCAGCAGCGCGAGGAAGACATTCTTGTTCTCGGTCAGCGAAAAGGTGAAGTCCGCCAGTTTCTGCGGCGTCTGGTCGATGGCCAAGAGCCAGCCCATCGCGATCGAGAAGGCGATGATGATCATGATCACGGCGGTCATCATGGCGGTGTCGCTGAGCGCGGCAAAGAAGGCGCGGAAGGTGAGTTCCTTGTACCAGATGCCGATGCCGATGCAGTAGATGCAGGCCAGCACGCCCGCCTCGGTGGCGGTGACGAAGCCGAACATGATCGAGCCCAGAATGATCGCCGGGGCGACCAGCGCCAGGAAGCCGTGCTTGGCGGTGCCCGCGACCTCGCGCACGGTGGCGCGCGGCTGGGTCGGGAAATCCTGGAACTGGGCGCGGATGCGCACATAGATCATCAGCGCGAGGCCCACGAGGATGCCCGGGATCAGGCCGGCGAGGAACATCCGCTCGATCGATTGCTGCGCCAGGAAGGCATAGAGCACGAGGCCGATGGAGGGCGGGATGAGCGGGCCGATGACCGAGGAGGCCACGGTGATCGCGGCGGCGAAATCGGGCTTGTAGCCGTTCTCGCGCATCGCCTTGATCTCGATGGCGCCAAGGCCCGCGCAGTCTGCCACGGCGGCGCCCGAGATGCCGGCAAAGATCATCGAGGACAGGATGTTGACCTGCGCCAGACCGGCCTTGAGGTGGCCCACCAGCGCGTTGGCGAAGGCGAAGATGCGCTCGGTCACGCCGGTGGCGTTCATCAGGTTGCCGGCCATGATGAAGAACGGCACTGCGGTCAGCGAGGCCTTGTTGACCCCTTCGAGCATCTGCTGCGGGATGATCTGCAGCGCCGTCGAGAAATCCGAGGTCATGAAGGTGAGAACCGTCGCCGTGCCGATGGCGATGGAGATGGGCACGCGCAGCAGGATCAGCGCGATGAAGGTGCCGAAGAGGATCCAGGCCATAAGTCAGACTTCCGGGTGATGGTCGGTGACGTTCTCGGGCATCCCGGCCGCCAGCTTCGCGATGTCGAGAACGGCGGTGAGGGCCACGAGCAGGGTCGAGATGTAGAGCGGAACCGACAGCGCAAGGCGCGGCAGTTCGGTGCCCATGGGCAGGGTGGCGCCGTCATAGATGCCGGTCGAGGTTGCGATGACCTTCGGGACCTGCAGCAGCAGCACGCCGGTCACGAGCAGCGTTGCGGCGTCCGAGACGATGCGGGTGATCAGCATGCCGAACGATCCCATGCGCTCGGCGATGAAATCGATGCGCACGTCCTTGAGCCGGGCATAGAGCGCGAAGAAGCCGAAGAAGCTCAGCCAGATGAAGAACACCATGGTCCAGGGCCAGAGCCAGTAAGGCGCGAGCCCCATGGGGCGCAGGATCATCGTGGCGGTGGTGAGGGCCAGCATCGCCAGCAGGCAGCCGTTCGAGATCCACAGGAAGGCGCCGCCCAGCGTCCAGTTCAGCCGGTCGATCCGGTTGAGAGCCCGCTGAAGCGGGCTCTCGGGGGCGTAGTCGAACGGGGTCACTGGGCGACCCGCGTTGCTTCGATGGTGTCGAGCAGGCCTTCCGGCAGGGCGCCGGCTTCGTCCTGCGCCTCGTAATAGGCCTTCATGGTGTCGACCAGCGGCGCGGTGTCGAGCACGGTGTAGGTGGCCCCGGCCTCGACCATGCGCTCGATGCTCTCATCGGCGACCGAGAACATCAGGTCCTGCGACATGGCACCGGCTTCGTCGTAGGCCTTGAGCAGGCCCGCGCGGGTCTCTTCGTCCAGCGCGTTGAGGGCGCTTTCGTTGACCATGAAGCCGATCGACTGCCAGTACTCGTCCATGCGGGCGATGTTGGGCGCAACCTCGTTGAAGCGCATCGACTCGACCAGCGCGATGGGCGAGTTCACCGCCTGCACGATGCCCTTCGAGATCGACTGGTAGACCTCGGTCCAGGGCAGGGTGATCACCTCGGTGCCGATGGCGTCCCAGGTCTCGATGGCGCTCTTGCTTTCGTGCATGCGCAGCTTCAGGCCCTGGTAATCCTCGGCGGTGGTGACGGGCACGTTCGAGACGGTCACGCGGAACGGGCCGCGCAGCACGCGGGTCGGATCGCCCAGCGGGCGCACGCCGGCCTGCGAGGCGGCGTTGTCGAACCAGCCCTTGACGAGGTCCGAGTTCATGAAGCGGACCCAGTGGTCGTAATCGTCGAAGGCGAAGGCGGGCGAGGTCCAGTCAAGCGCCGGCTCCCACTTCTTCATGTAGCTGTAGCCCTCGGCGTAGATCTGGATGATGTTCGCCTGCAGCTGCTCGAGAACCGCGTTCTCCTTGCCGAGCTGCTCGTTGGGATAGACGGTGATCTTGAGCTCGCCGCCGGTATACTCGTCGGTCAGATCGGCGAATTTCTGGAACACCTGGCCCTCGGGGCTGTCGACCGGCATCTTGGTCGCCATCTTCCAGGTGGTTTCGGCGTGGGCGGCACCGCCCAGGATCATGGCAAGGCCGGTGGCCAGGCCGAGAAGTGTCTTGGTTTTCATGTGGAGAACCTCCGTGTTGACAGTTGGGTTTGCCGGCTTTGGCCGGTCTTGGTGATGGGTCAGTCGTGCAGCCCCTTGGCGACATGGTCGCGCACGAGGCCGGCGCCGATGGCGGCGAGGCGCTTGACGAGCACGTCGCCGGTCTCGGCCGAGCACAGGGTGGGGTCGCAGCCATAGGCGCCGGTCGCGGTCGCCTCGAGCGCTTCGATGGGCGCCTGGATCTTGGCGCCGTCATAGACCACCGACGAGAAGCCGCCGATCGCCATGCCCTTGATCTCGCTGCCGGTGGGGGCGGGCTTGATCATGTCGGCGCGGATCAGGTCGGGGTAGAAATGCAGGCCGACCGAGGTCAGCGGGTCGCCGCCATGACCCGAGCTGGCCTTGGCCTTGTCGGCGCCGATGAGGGCGGGAAGCTCGCCATAGGCGACCTGCCAGAGATACATCGACGGGATGAACAGCCCTGCCTTCTGGCGCCAGCGCAGCGCCACCTCGGTGATCGCGGGGACGTTGCCGCCATGGCCGTTGACGATCATCAGCTTGCGGATGCCGTGCCGCTCGAGGCAGCCGAACATGTCGTCGAGAATGCCGCAGAGCGTGGCATGCGAGATCGAGATGCCGCCATGGCTCGATTCGAAATAATCCTTGCCGCCGAATGGGATGACGGGCGCAACGAAAGTGGGAACACCGTCTTCGCGCGCCGCCTTGGCGATCTCCATCGCCATCAGGTCGGCGGCCATGTAATCGCCCATCGGCGCGTGGATGCCCTGATCCTCGAGCGAGCCCATGGGCAGCAGCACCACCGCCTCCGAGGTGAGTTCCTGGCGCGCCTCTTCCGAGGTCAGCTCTGCGATGCGGATCTTTTCGATCATGCCGTCATGTCCTTGTCATCTTGTCCGTCGATCTTGACGTTCAGTGAACGGGGCGCTGCCCCGAGGGTCCAATTCAATCGGCTTGCGGGCCGATAAAGGGAATTTGTCAGCCGCTCATTCCGCCGCTTCCGCTTGGGGTGCCGCCCCCGCCAGCGCCCCGAAGCGGGACAGGCGGAACGGCGTCGGATCGACCAGAAGCTCTTGATTCAAAGCCATTTCTGCCGCCAGCTGGCCGGCGGCTGGGCCGATGCCAAAGCCGTGCCCTGAAAAGCCGGTGGCGATCACCAGTCCGGGGATCTGCACGGCGTGATCGATCACCGGAACCGCGTCCGGGGTCACGTCGATGATGCCGCCCCATTTTTCAGCAATCTTCACATCCTTGAAGGCCGGGAAGACCTTGGTCACCGCCCGCAGCGCCTGGTCGAGCATGGCGTGCTGCGGCTCGGGATCGAGCACGCGGCAGCGCTCGAACGGCGTCACGCTGTCGGCGCTCCAGCGGCGCGGCGTCACCAGCCCGTCCCAGAGGCTGCGATCGAGGGTCAGCGAGACCTCGCCGCGATGCTCCTTCAGGCTCTTCATGAAATGCGGCAGCAGGCGGAAGCTGTCGGGGGTGATCTGTACCTTGGCGCGGCCCCGGCGCGAGATGGTGTAGCCGCCATCGAGCCGCGGGCGGATGCCGAACTGGCCGTTGCCGAGCGCGTATTTCGGCCCGCCCTCGAGCGGTTCGGTGCGCATCACCGAGCCGCGCACCCGAAGCTGCGGCAGCGACACGCCGAGATTGCCGAGGAACAGCCGCGACCACGCGCCCCCGGCGAGGATCGCCGCGCCGCAGGGGATGCGGCCGCGCTCGGTGAGCACCGCCGAGACGCGGCCACCCTTCGTTTCGATGTCGCGCACGGCGCAGTTGGTGAGGATCGCGGCGCCCCTGGCGCGGGCGCCCTTTGCCAGCGCGGGGGCGGCGAGCGCCGGTTCGGCGCGGCCATCATCGGCGGTCAGCAGGCCTGCGCGGGCCGGAACCGTGCCGCCGGGGAAATGCTCCTGCAGCTGCGCCTCGGTGAGGCGGCGCGCGCCGATGCCAAAGGTCTCGGCATCCTGCGCCACGCTCTCGATCCATGTCATCTCGGCGTCGGTCTGGGCGGTGTAGACGATGCCGGTGCGGCGAAAGCCGGTGTCATGGCCGGTGCGCTGCTTGAGCGTGTCCCAGATCCGCAGGCTCTCGATGCCCAGCGGATACTCGGCGGCGTCGCGGCCCATGCGGCGGACCCAGCCCCAGTTGCGGCTCGATTGTTCGCCGGCGATGCGGCCCTTCTCGATCAGGACGACGCGGAAGCCCTGTTCCGCGGCCCAGAAGGCGGCGGCGCAACCGATGATGCCGCCGCCGATGATGGCGAGATCGACGGCGCCCGGCAGCGCGGCATCGCCTTCGACGGTGTCGACATAGGGCCGCATCACAGCCCCGGCTCGTAGCGCCAGTTCACCACCAGCTCGGAGACGCTGGCGGTGTTGGGCAGGGTGACGACATCGGCAACCAGCCGGGCGAGGTCTTCGGGCTGGGTGATCTCGTGGCGCGGCAGGTCGTGGCGCAGGGTGAGATCGGTGGCGACGAAGCTGGGGCAGACGGCGCAGGCGCGCACGCCCTGATCCCAGCCCGCGCGCCGCGCGGCGTGGGAGAGCGCCACCGCGGCGTGCTTGGTCATCTGGTAGCCGGCGTTGAGCCCGAGCACGCGCTTGCCCGAGGCCGAGGCCAGCACGATCACCCGGCCCGGGGCGCGCCCGGCGGGGCCCCGGGGCGGCGCGCCGGGGCGGCGGGACG
>NZ_JBYNAH010000015.1:14588-35227 GCF_059781815.1 Salipiger sp.
CGGCCCGCGCCGCTCCGGCAGAGCGCCGGGAGCGCCGCGCGGGTCAGGCGGAACGGGGCCTTGATGTTGATCGAGAGCAGCGCCTCGAGCATGTCTTCCATCTCGTCGTCGGGTTGCGGCTCTTCTGGCATGAATTCGAGCGGCCCGGCGATGCCGGCATTATTGACCAGCGCGTCGATGCGACCGAAGCGCTCTTCGGTGGCCGCGACGAAGGCGCGGGCGTCTTCAGTCTTGCTGGCGTCATAGGGCACCACCAGCGGGTCGTATTGCGCGAGGCTTTCCGGCAGCGAAGAC
This sequence comes from Salipiger sp., assembly GCF_059781815.1. Lineage (NCBI taxonomy): Bacteria > Pseudomonadati > Pseudomonadota > Alphaproteobacteria > Rhodobacterales > Roseobacteraceae > Salipiger > Salipiger sp. The sequence continues at coordinate 14,883 of NZ_JBYNAH010000015.1, forward strand.
GGATCGCGCAGGCCCAGCGACAGCGCATAGCCGCGCCCGGCCAGCGCCTGGGCGATGGCGGCGCCAATGCCGCGGCTCGCGCCGGTGATCATGGCGACGGGGGCGTCACTCATGCCGGAACCTCCTCTGCGGCGGTCACGGGGCCGGCCTTGATGCAGCGCACGTTCCAGTCCTTGCCCACCGGATCGAGCCCCGGCACGGCGCTGGCGCAGGCGTCTTCGGCGAGCGGGCAGCGGGTGCGGAACGGGCAGCCCGAGGGCGGGTTCGCCGGGCTCGGCAGCTCGCCCTTCAGGATGCGGTCACCGTCCGAGCCGTCGCCCGGATGCAGCGAGGGCGTCGCGGCAAGGAGCGCGCGGGTATAGGGGTGCGCCGGCGAGCCAAAGACCTTCTCGGCGGGTCCTTCCTCGACGATGCGCCCGAGATACATCACCACGATGCGGGTGCAGAGGTGGCGCACCACGTGCAGGTCGTGGCTGATGAACAGCATGGCGAGGTCGAGATCGCGGCGCAGATCCTCGAGCAGGTTCACCACCTGCGCCTGGATCGACACGTCGAGCGCCGAGACCGGCTCGTCGGCGACGATGAAATCGGGCCGGGTCGAGAGCGCGCGGGCCACCGCGATGCGCTGGCGTTGGCCGCCGGAGAACTCGTGCGGGCGGCGCTCTGCTGCAGAGGTCGGCAGGCCCACCTGTTCGAGCAGCCGCGCCACCTCGGCCTTCACCTCGGAGGCGGGCACGATGCTGTGGGTCCTGAGCCCGTCGGCGATCTGGGCGCCGATGGTGCGGCGCGGGTCGAGCGAGCCGAACGGATCCTGGAACACCATCTGCATCCGGCGCGAGAGCTTGCGCATTTCGGGGCCAGAGAGCTCGGAGAGGTCGCGCCCGTCAAAGCTCATGGTGCCGGTGGTGGGCAGGTCGAGCCCCATCATCATGCGGCCCAGCGTGGACTTGCCGCAGCCCGACTCGCCGACGATGCCGACGGTCTCGCCCTTGGCGATGGTGAGGCTCACGTCGCGCACCGCCCAGACGTCATGGGCGCGGCCCAGCAGCCCGTGGCGGGTGGGGAAGTTGCGGCCCAGGCTCTCGGCCACGACCAGCGGGGCGGTGGAGGGCGCTTCGGTCATGTGACGTTCTCCCAGTGGAAGCAGCGGGTGACGCGGCCCGGGGCCGGGTGCTCCGCCGTGGGCGGATGGGCGGTGCAGCGCTCGGTGGCGAAGGCGCAGCGCGGGGCAAAGCGGCAGCCCGCGGGCATCTGGCGCGGCGAGGGCACCGAGCCGGGGATCGCGGTGAGCCGCTCGGCGCCGCCCTCGGGGACGGAGGCGATCAGCGCGGCGGTGTAGGGATGGCGCGGACGGGCGAAGACCTCGGCCACCGGGCCTTCCTCGACCACCTCGCCGGCATACATCACCGTCACGCGGTCGGCGATCTCGGCCACCACGGCGAGGTCGTGGGTGACGAAGATCATGCCCATGCCCGGGGTCTCGCGCTTGAGCTGCGCAAAGAGCTGCAGGATCTGCGCCTGGATCGTCGGGTCGAGCGCGGTGGTGGGCTCATCGGCGATCAGCAGGCGCGGGTTGTTGGCCACGGCGACGGCGATCATCGCGCGCTGGCGCTGGCCGCCGGAGAGCTCGTGCGGGTAGGCGCGGGCGCGGCGCTCGGGGTCGGGGATGCCGACGTGGCGCAGGAGCTCGACCACGCGGGTCTGCAGCGCCTCGCCTTCGAGCGTGTGATGGGCGCGGATCGCCTCGGCCACCTGCTCGCCGATGCGCAGCACCGGGTTGAGCGCGGCGGCGGCGTCCTGGAACACCATCGACACTTCGTCACCGCGCAGGGCGCGGATGCCTTCCTCGTCGAGCTTGGCGAGATCGACCGCCTTGCCCTCGCGGGTGGTGTAGAGCGCCGAGCCGCCGGTGACGCGCAGCGTGTCGGGCAGCAGGCCGGTCATCGCAAGGCCGGTCAGGGTCTTGCCCGAGCCGCTCTCGCCGACCAGCGCCACGGTCTCGCCGGGGCGGACGGTGAGCGACACGCGGCGCACCAGTTCCATGTCGCGCACGGCGATCGACATGTCGCGGATCTCGAGCAGCGGCGCGTCGGCAGGGGCCTCGACCGGGGCGGCGGGGGTCTTCGCTGCCGCCGAGCGCGGGCGCAGCCAGAGCGCGCCACCGGCGGTGACGGCGCGCGGATCGAGCACCGATTGCAGCCGGTCGCAGAGCAGGTTGAAGGTCAGGATGGTGCCGGCCAGCGCCAGCGACGGCCAGACCAGCAAGAGCGGCGCGACTTCCATGGCACCCCGCGCCGAGCGGATCATCAGGCCCCAGGAGGGGGTGGGCGGCACGACGCCGAGGCCGAGGAACGAGAGCCCGCTCTCGATCACCATGGCCGAGGCCACCACCAGCGACATCTGCACCAGCAGCGGCGGCAGCACGTTGGGCAGGATGGTGCGGACGAGGATCTTCAGCGGATGGGTGCCCATCGAGCGCTGCGCGGTGACGAAATCGAGCCCGCGCACCTGCTGGGTCGCGGCATAGACCACGCGGGCGTAGTTGGGCGTGTAGAGGATGGTCAGCGCCAGCACGAGCGGCCAGGTGCCCGCGCCGAGGATGGTCACCACCAGCAGCGCCAGCAGCAGCGGCGGCAGGCAGAGGATGATCTCGGCGGCGCGCACGGTAAAGAGCTCGACCACGCCGCGGAAATAGCCGCCGAGCAGGCCGAGCGCGGTGCCGATGATGGCGGCGAAGATGGCCGAGCCCACGGCGATGAACAGCGAGGCGCGGCCGCCCCAGATCAGGCGGGCGAGCACGTCGCGGCCGAAACCGTCCTGTCCGAGCCAATGGGCGGCGGAGGGGCCGGCGAAGCGGTTGGGGATGTCCATGCCGCGCACGTCCTGCAGGGGCAGGACAGGGGCGAGCAGCACGGTGGCGACGATCAGCGCGGCGATGGTGCCGGGCAGGATCAGCTTGCGTGTAGACCGGCTCATTTAGCGTACCAGGGAAATTCGGGGGTCGAGCAGGGCGTTCACCACATCCACGACGAGGTTGAGGAAGACGAAGAGGATCGAGATCGTCATCACGATGCCGACCACTTCGGGGTAGTCGCGTGCATCGACGGCGGCGACGAGGTAGCCCGAGAGGCCCGGCCAGTTGAACACGAACTCGACCAGCACGGTGCCGCCGATCAGCGTGCCCATCTCGAGGCCGAGCACGGTCAGCACCGGGATCAGGGCGTTGCGCACCACGTGGCGGCGCAGGATCGGGTTGCGGGGCAGGCCCTTGGCGCGGGCGGTGCGCACGTAGTCGCGCTGCAGCACCTCGAGCACCGAGGCGCGGCTCATCCGGGTGATCACCGCGAGCAGCGACAGCGCCACGGTGCCGGCGGGCAGCAGCAGCAGCTGCAGATGCTCGAGCGGGTCTTCGGAGAACGGGGTGAAGCCGCCGGCGGGCAGCCATTGCAGCTTTTGTGCGAAGATCAGGATCACCACCGAGCCCACCACGAAGACCGGGGTCGAGAGCGAGGCGGAGGCGAAGAACGAGATCACCGCGTCGGCCTTGCCGTCGGCGCGAATGGCCGCGTAGGTGCCCAGCGGCACGCCGATGCCGGTGGCGATCAGCGAGGCCGCGAGGATCACCTCGAGGGTGCGCGGCAGGCGCAGGGCGATCTGTTCGATCACCGGCGCGCCGTCGCGGAACGACGCGCCGAGATCACCGGTGAGCACACCGGCCATATGGTCGAGATATTGCTGCCAGAGGGGCGCATTGAGCCCCATCTGCTCGCGCAGGGCGGCCACCGCCTTGGGATCGGCGGCAACGTTGCCCTGGCTGAGCAGTAGCTCTGCCGGGTCACCCGGGATGAGGTGCAGGAGGAGGAACACCACCGTGACGACGATCCACACGAGGAACAGCGCCACGAGGCTTCTGGAAGCAATATATCTCAGCATGGGTCGTCGTCAGCCCAGCACGGTTTCTTCCAGCGTCATGCCGGAATAGAAGACAAGCTGGCCCGGCATCACGGTGAAGCCCTCGGCATTGGCGCGCATGCCATAGCCCTGCGAGCGCCAGGACAGGCCGACCATCGGGACGGTCTCGATGGCGATCTCTTCCAGCTCCTTGTAGATCGCCTTGCGCTCCTCGGTGTCGAAGGTGGCGCGGCCCTTGGCGAAGAGCTCGGAGATCTCGGGCGTCTCCATGGCGTAGCTGCGCACGAAGCTCGGCGAGAGCGAGCCGTCGACCACGGTGGCAAGGCCGTCGGGGTCGTTGTTCATCGCGGCGGTGCCCATGACGGCGAGGTCATAGGTGCCCTCGTTGCCCTTCTTCACGCGGGTCGACCATTCCGGCAGGTCGAGCTGCACGTTGATGCCGATCATCGACAGATAGGCCTGGCAGACCTCGGCGGTGGATTGGTGCATGCCGTATTGCGCGGTCGACAGCATCACGCAGTCGAAGCCGTCCGGGTAGCCGGCCTCGGCCAGCAGCGCCTGCGCCTTCTCGGGGTCGTAGTTCCACGAGTTGGCCAGTTCCGGGTTATAGAACTCGGAGCCTTCGGCGATCGGCAGATGCTCGAGCGCGCCGCCACGGCCGTAGAACGCCGCCGCCGCGATGTCTTCGCGCTTGATGGCGTGGGCCACCGCCTGACGGACCTTGGGGTTGTCGAAGGGCGGGCGCGAGGCGTTGAAGGTGAGGTACATGAACGGGCCGTCGGTGGCCTGCAGGGCGAGGTCGTCATTGGCCTCGATCTGGTCCATCGCCTGCCACGGCACGTATTCGATCAGGTCGACATCGCCGGCCTCGAGCGCGGCGACGCGCAGGTTCTCGTCGGCATAGACGATGGCCTCGATGCCGGCGACCTTGGGCATCTCTTCCTTGTAGTAGCCGTCCCATGCGCTGAGCGAGATCGACACGCCGCGGTCGGCGCTCTCGAACAGGAACGGGCCCGAGCCCATGGTGGTGTCGCGGGCTTCGCCCTTCTTGATCATCGGCATGTTGAAATGCGCGAACCAGCCCGGCAGAACCGCCAGCGGCTCGTCGGTGACCATGCGCACGGTCTTCTCGTCCGGGGTCTCGACCGCGGTGATCGAGGCAAGCTGGCCCTGCAGGTAGGCGGCGCTGTCGGGCTTCTGCGCTTCCAGCACGTTCCAGGCGATGTCTTCGGAGGTGACGGGGGTGCCGTCATGCCAGGTGGCGTCGCGCAGCTTGAAGACCCATGCGCCCTCGTCGTCGACCTCCCAGCTCTCGGCCAGTTCGCCGCGCATGGTGCCGTCGGGGGCGTAGCCCAGCAGGCCGCGGTGGATCATCAGCTTGATGGTGCCTGCGGCGGTGCCGTTCGAGGCCCAGGCATCAAGGCTCGGCGGGTAGGTCGAGAGGCCGAAGCGCAGCGTGCCGCCCTCCTGAGCGTGCAGGGCCTTGGGGCCGAGGAAGCTCAGCGCGCCTGCGGCGGCGCCGGTGGTGGCGAGAAAGCCGCGACGGTTCATTCGCGTTGTCATTGCAAGTGTCTCCTTGTCGGGTTGAGGCGGGCTCTTTCTGGCCCTGTTGAATTGGGATCTCGTCCCGCTCGGGCGGATCATTCCGCCGCGATCGGGGTTTTGCTGTCTTCCTGCGGGGTGCCGTAGCCGCCGCCGCCGGGGGTGATGACCTCGAGCCATTCGCCTGCGCGCAGGGTGCCGTAGCCGCGCTCGAACGGGGCGCAGTCGGGGCTGGTCACATAGCTGCCATGGCCGCCTTCGCCGCCGCCCTGCAGGCCCCAGGAGCGCGACTTGTTGCGCGATACGTCGACATGCACCATGCACTCTTCGGTGGCGCGATAGACCCGGCGCAGGCCCATGCCGCCGCGGTGCTTGCCGGCGCCGCCGGAGCCGTCAACCAGCTCGTAACGCTCGAGGATCAGGGGATATTCGCCCTCCAGAGCCTCGACGGGCAGGTTCGAGGTGTTGGTGGCGTGAACGTGGATGCCGTCGAGCCCGTCGGCCTGCGGCCGGGCCCCGCCGCCGCCGCCGATGGTCTCGAGATAGACCCAGTAGCTGCCCGCATCCGGCCCGCTCTGTCGGGTGCCCGAGAACACCGCCACCGAGCAGGCAGAGTTGGTGCAGGCCGAGACCCGCTCGGGCACCGCCTGCGCCAACGCGCCGAGGATCAGGTCGGCGACGCGCTGGCAGGTCTGGACCCGGCCATTGACCGCGGCGGGGTGCTTGCAGTTGAGGATCGAGCCGTGCGGCGCGTCGACGGTGATCGGGCGGGCGAGGCCCGCGTTGGGCAGCACCGTCGGGTCGATCACCGATTTCACGATGTAATAGACCGTCGCCAGCAGCGCGGTGCGGGTCATGTTGATCGGCGCGCGGATCTGCTCGGGCGCCTCGAAGGCGAGCGAGAGCTCGTCACCGGCGATTGTGACGGTCACCGCGAAGGGGATCGGATCGTCGAAATCGAGGTTGTCGAAGACATCCTCGAAGCGCCAGCTGCCATCGGGCAGGGCGGCGATGCCGGCGCGCATCTTGCGCTCGGCATAGTCGAGCAGCGCCTCGCCGGAGGCCAGCACCACATCCGCGCCGTGGCGCGCGCAGAGCTCCTGGAAGCGCTGCACGCCGACCCGGTTGGCGGCCATCTGGGCGCGCAGGTCCGAGAGGCGCTCGCGCGGGACCTGACAGTTGAGCAGGATCAGCTCCTGGATGTCCTTCTGCAGCTCGCCGGCCTTGTAGAGCCGCACCGGCGGGATGCGCAGGCCTTCCTGGTAGATATGGGCATGCGCGCGGTCGACAAAATCCGAGTGGTGCGCGAGGTTCACCGTCCACGCGACGAGCTGGCCCTCGACGAAGATCGGCTCGGCCAGAACGATGTCGGGCAGGTGGGTGCCGCCGCCGCGATAGGCGTCGTTGCCGACGAAGACATCGCCGGGGCGCAGGTCTTTCTCGTCGTGATCCGCCAGCAGCATCGGGATGAAATCGAGGAAGCTGCCGAGGTGGATCGGGATGTGCTCGGCCTGGCAGAGCGTTCGGCCCTGCCGGTCAAAGAGCGCCGTGGAACAATCGCGGCGTTCCTTGATGTTGGTGGAGTAGGAGGCGCGGACCAGCGCTTCGCCGGTCTCCTCCACGATCGAGGAGAGCGCGGCACCGATGACCTCGACGGTGATCGGGTCGAGAGCGTGAGTGGTGGTTTGGCCGGTCATGCGCTGAGCTCCAGGATGAGGTTGTCGATCTTGTCCACGGTGGCGCGGACCCCGGGCGGGATCAGCGTCGTGGTGTCCATCTGCTCGACGATGGCGGGGCCGGCGAAGGCCATGCCGGGGGCAAGCTTTTCCCGGGCATAAAGCGTGGTCTCGGTGAAGCCGCCGGTCTCGGGATACCAGACATCGCGGCTGCCGATGACGGCGGCGCTGGGATCGGGATCGCCCAGCTCGCGCTCGGGCAGCTCGGCCTTCTGCACCAGCCCCATGGCCTCGGCGCGGAAGGTCACACAAAGGATGCGCTCCTCCGGCACCGCAAAGCCGTAGAGCCGCTCATGCGCCTCGGTGAAGCCCTGCTTGAGCGTCTCGAGCGTGGCCTCGCTCACCGGGCCCTCGGGCAGCGGGATCGACAGCTCGTAGTTCTGGCCATCATAGCGCATGTCGATGCGGCGGGTCAGGCGGCGCTTGTCGGTGGCGATCTCCTCGGCGTCGAACCAGCCGATGGCCTCGGCCTCGACGGAGGCCACGGTCTCGGCGATGGTGCCGAGATTGCCGGGCTCGAGCGCGGTCAGCTTGGTGGCGGAGAAATCGGCGCGCAGATCGGTGAGCAGCAGGCCCATGGCGCAGAGGATGCCCGGGCTGCGCGGCACGATGACGGTGGTCATGCCCAGTTCCTGCGCAAGCCGCACCGCGTGCAGCGGGCCGGCGCCGCCGAAGGCCATCAGTGCGTAGTTGCGCGGGTCGTGGCCGCGCTGCACCGAGATCACCCGGATCGCCTTGGCCATGTTCGCCGTCACCACCGAGATGATGCCCTGCGCCACGTCCATCGTCTCCATGCCGAGCCGCTCGCCGAGCTTGGCGATGGCCTCGACCGCGAGATCGCGGCGGACCTTCATGCGGCCGCCGAGGATCTCGACCGGGTTGAGGATCTGCAGCACGATATTGGCGTCGGTCACGGTCGGGTCGGTGGCGCCGCGGCCATAGCAGACCGGGCCGGGGTCGGCGCCGGCGCTTTCCGGTCCGACCTTCAACAACCCGCCGGAGTCGATCGAGGCGATCGAGCCGCCGCCGGCGCCCACGGTGTGGATGTCGAGCATCGGCGCCTTGATCGGGTAGCCGTGCACGACGCTCTCGTTGGTCTGGGCGGTCTCGCCGCCGGCCATCAGCGCGACGTCGGACGAGGTGCCGCCGACATCGAAGGTGATGATGTCGTCAAAGCCCGCGCGGGCGCCGATCGCCTGCGCCGCGACCACGCCGGTGGAGGGGCCCGAGAGCACCGCCCGCACCGGGGTCTGCGCCGCTGCCTCGAAGCGCACCACGCCGCCGTTGGACTGCGTCAGGTGCGGCGCCACCGGCAGGCCGAGATCCTGCAGGCGCGGGGTCAGCCGGCTGATATAGCGGTGCATGATCGGGCCGAGATAGGAATTGACCGTGGCGGTCGAGAGGCGCTCGAACTCGCGGAACTCGGGGGCGATCTCGTGGCTGGCGCAGAGGAAGACGCCGGGCATCTCCTCCTCGACGATGCGCCGCGCCGCCTGCTCGTGGACCGGGTTCACGAAGGCGTAGAGGAAGCAGATGGCAACCGCCTCGACCCCGGCCTCCTTGAGCGCGCGGGCGGCCTTGCGCACCGCCTCTTCGTCGAGCGGCGTGTCGATCTCGCCGGTGCGCAGCATGCGCTCGGGCAGCTCGAAGCGCAGCTCGCGCGGGACCAGCGTCTGCGGCTTGTCGGCGAAAAGATCGTAGAGGTCGGGGCGCTTCTGGCGACCGATCTCGAGCAGGTCGCGGAAGCCTTCGGTGGTCAGCAGGCCGACCTTGGCGCCGCGATGGGTGATCAGCGCGTTGGTCGCGACGGTGGTGCCGTGGCCGAGATAGGCGATGGCGGCGGCGGGATCGCTTTCGGCACCGTCCGCGTGCTCCTTCATGCCTTCCTCTACGCCTTGCGCGATGCCGCGCGACGGGTCGTCCGGGGTGGAGGAGACCTTCCACACCTCGATGCGGCCGCTGGCCTCGTCGAAGAGGCAGACATCGGTGAAGGTGCCGCCGGAATCCACGCCGACGCGCCATGTGCCTGCGGGGGTGATGCCTTGCGATCCGTCCATCATCGAAGTCTTGTCCTCTTGGCGTGTACTTCATGTATACAAGAAAGTGAGATCGATTCTGTCCAGCCCTGTTTTGCCCGAGAGGAAACAATCTGCTGGTTTTTGTGAGGAGGTGATGAATGAGCGGTCAGTTGAATGTGGAAGCGGGCGAAGCTGGCGCATCCGAAGGCCTCTCGGCGCGGGATCGGGCGTATCAGGGTGTCCGGGCGGGCATTTTGAAGGGCGAGTTTCCGCCGGGCAGCTTCATCGAAGAGGCCATGGCCTGCGAGGTGACCGGCGTGTCGCGCTCTCCGGTGCGCGAGGCGCTGAACCGGCTGGCCGCGGAAGGGTATCTCGAGCTGCACCGGCGTCGCGGCGCCATGGTGCGGGCGCTTTCGGCCACCGAGCTGCGCGATCTCTACGAGGTGCGGCTGATGGTCGAGACCCACGCCGTGCGTAAGATCTGCCGCGAGAAGCGGGCGCTGCCGGCGGAGCTTCTGCGGCTCTGCGAGCTGCACGAGGCCACCCCGGCGGAGGATCTGCTGGGCTGCGTCGAGATCAACCGGCTGTTTCACCAGGCGCTGGTGGCGGCGGCGGGCAATCGCGTGCTGGTCGACGTGTTCGACGGGCTGCAGGCGCCGCTGTCGCGGGTCGCGATGGTCTCGCTGCAGCAGGGCTTCGGCAAGACCGAGGTGATCGAGGAGGAACATCGCGAGATGATCGCGGCGCTGGCGGCGCATGATGAGGCGCGGGCGCTGGACGTGGTCGAGCGCCACCTCGGCCTGATGCCGCGCCTGCAGTCGGCGCTCTCGTCCTGACGGGACGGTGCGACGCGGCGTGCGATGCAGGGCGGCGGGATCTGGCAGCGGTCTGGCCTCCGGCTCTCTCGTGGGCTGGGTGAGCCGAAGTGAGGCAAGCGGCTGACGTCGCGTCCAATTCAAAACTTTTGTGACGCGGAAGAATTTATTTATCGAACGGGGGAAGCGGCCGCAGCAGGCAAGGGTCGCTCAGGCGCTTTCAAGCGTTTGAAAGCGCTGTAATATCTGCCCAGACCGCGCGGCGCGGCTGCCGTAACGGCAGGTCTTGGCGATGTTTGCGGTCACGGTCGGGCGCGCGGCGATCGCGGCCTCCCTCATCGGCACTGCCCGCCGAGTGGGCAAATTTCCCGAAACGAGGCGCGCTCAGCCGTCCCCTCGGGCCGCATACCACGCCGCGAGATCGGCGATGTCGTCGTCGCTGAGAGGCTTTGCGGCGGCTTGCATGAGATGGGCGCGGGGGCTCGTGGGCACCGGGCCGTCGCGATACATCTTCAGCCAGTTGTAGATCCAGTAGCCGGCCTGACCCGCGATGCGCGGCGTGTCGGCGCGCTTGGGGGTCAGCCCGTCTTCGCCGGCCCCCTCGTGGCAGGCGGCGCAGCTTGCGATGTCGTTGTGCTCGTCGCCTTGCTCGGCCAGTTCGCGGCCGCGCGCGGCATCGCCGAAGGGCAGCGGGCGGCCCTGCCAGCCCGCGTCCATCCCGGCATAGCGCGCGGCGATTGCGGCGATGGTCTCGTCAGCGAGCGGCGCGGCGAGGGGCTCCATGAAGCCGCTCTCGCGGTGGCCGTCTGCATAGGCCGAGAGCACCGTCACGAGCCAGTCTTCGGACTGCCCGGCGAGCTTCGGCGCGGTGCCGTCGCGGCCCAGACCGTCCTCGCCGTGGCAGCGGGCGCAGGCCAGCTCCGGCTCGATGGCCCCCGGCAGGCCGCCGAAGCGGACCCCGGCGCTGTCATAGCCTCCAGCCTCTCCGAAGGCTGCAATTTCAAACGCTTCCCGGCCAAAGCTGTCATATTGGGTCAGGAAGGCAGCAAGCGCCCACGGTTCGTCTTCACGTTTTTCGCCGGGCCAGGCGGGCATGCCGGTATACTTGAAGCCATGCCGCGCGATCCACCAGAACTCCTTGGCGTCGTAATCCTCTGAGGTGAGCATCGGCGGCGCCGGGCGCATGCCCTCGACCACCGGGTTGCGCGGGATGCCGGGGGCGCCGTGGCAGGTCAGGCAGCCGGTGGCGAAGTGGCCTGCGCCAAGCCGGATCAGGCCGGGGTCCTGAAGGTCGACCTGCGGAGGGATCTCGACCGATCTGGCGCGGATCGCAACGGCGTTGCCGAGATAGCCGTGCAGGATGTTGGCGACCCCCGGCAGGTGCGGCACCGAGGCGGCGATGTTGTAGGGCGCGAGGAAGTAGAACGCGCCGCCTGCGACGGCGAGCGCCGCGAGCCCTGCAAGAATGTAGCGCCTCATGTGGCGGCCTCCGTCAGTTTAAGCGCCAGTCCGAGCCGGCGCAGGGCGGCGATCAGGTAGATCGCGCCGCCCGCGCCGGCCATCATCGCGCCGGCGACCTGCTGCTCCTGCAGCGCGCTGAGGCCGAGATGGCCGGCGCAGATGTCGCCGTAGAGATCGCGCGGCGAGAGGCCGATGAGGGCGCCCAGCAGGGTCATGTGCATGGTGGTGGCGAGCAGCACGATGGCGCCGCCAAAGCCTCCGGCGGCGCGCACGCTGGCCCAGAGCAGCATGCCGGCGCCAAGGAAACTTGCCTGTTCGAGGAGAAAGCCGGTGGGGCTGAGCCGCGCCCAGAGATGCAACGAGGGCAGGTGCCAGGCCCAGACCACCAGCATCTCGGTCACCGCGCCCAGCGTCAGCGCCATGGCGCCTGCCGGCAGGCGCAGCTTTGGCGCGTAGAGCGCGGGCACCACGGCCGTCACCCCCAGATGCAGCACCATGTGCAGCACCATCGAGCCGGTCGCCAGCCCCGGCAGCGGCGAGAGCCAGAGCGCATCCAGCAGCGTCAGCGCGAGGAGGCGGCGCGGGCTCAGCATGTGGCGAAGACCAGCCCGGGGATCACGGTGAAGCCGATCGCCACCACCGAGAGCACGCAGAGCAGCAGGGCCACGTGGCCGACAAAGCGGTCGCGGCCACGCTCTGAGCTTTCGGTGATCTCCTCGAAGATCACGAAGACCCCGCCATAGCGCCGCACGGCGATGACCCCAAGCCACGCGATCAGTGCCGATGAGATCAGCCCCAGCGCCACGATGATCCAGCGCGGCTCGACCAGCGAGGCCATGGGCCCCGCCTTGGCGCACCAGATCGCGGCGACCCAATAGCTCAGCAGGAAATGCGCCGCCCAGATCGAGGGCGCGGCCACGAGGATCCAGACCGAGCCCTGATCGATCACGCGGGGCGCATCTCCCGGCGGGGTGAAGTGGCGCGGTTGCTCGTCGGAACCGTGTCTCATGAGCCGACCCCCATCAAGAGCGGGAACAGCGCCAGCAGGGCGAAGATGGTGATCACCGTGAGCGCGAGGAAATGGCCGTAGAGGGTGAGGTTCATCAGGTCGGCGCGGTATTCCTGCGTGCAGTGGCCGAACTTGATGCGCGCGGCGACGTAGAGGCTCATCACCCAGTTCAGCAGCAGGTGCAGCGCCGGCCACAGGATCAGCATCCAGACCATGGCGTCAAAGCTTTGCGTGGTCGGGTCGAGCCCCTTGGCATAGGCCGACCAGCCCCAGGCCCCGATCCCCAGAGCGCCCACCGGCAGCGCCCCGATCAAGAGCGCCATCGACAGCCCGCGCTGGCCGCGGCCCAGCGTCTCGCGCGCGCCCACTATCATGCCCCATGCGCCGATCAGCAGCGCGAGGCCGAGGAGCAGCCAGCCGAAACTCGGCAGGTGTTCGGCAGAGGGCAGGAAATCGGGCAGGGCGGTCCAGTAGAAGAAGTAGGAGAACACCAGCCCCATGAAAGCGGTCATGTCGCCGGTCATGGTGATGAAGACGGCCCACCAGCCCGGAGATCGGTTGCCCTGCGCATAGGTCGGCAGGGTGAGCCCGCGCCCGGCATATTTCTTGGGCTTTTCCGGGATCAGCGAGGTGCCGGTCCAGAGCCACCAGAGCGTGAAGCCGACAAAGCCCGCGCCGAAGATCAGGGTGATGGTCCAGAGGTGGAAGGTGGCGAGGATGAACGAGGCCCCAAGGCAGAAGGCTGCACCGAGGGTCAGGAAGCTCGGGCCGCCGACGCGCTGCACGAAGAGCGGCCGGGCGTCGAGGATGTCGGTCACGATGAGCTCGCGCTTGCCTTCCTCGGCATCGGGCAGGAACCACTCGCCGCGGTCGATCTGATCCACCAGCCCCTCCTGCTCCCAGAGCGGGTAGCGGGTGTGGATATAGGGGATCGAGCGCACGCCCCACGGCTTGTCGGGCACTTCCGCGGCCCATTCCATGGTGCCGGCGTTCCAGAGGTTGCGCTCGACCAGCGGCGCCTTGCCGCGCGGCCAGAGCACGTTGAGCGCCAGCACCCCAAAGCCCGCCGCGAAGACGAAGGCGCCGATGGTCGAGACCATGTTGAGCAGCGCCCATCCGTCGGAGAGGTCATAGGTCCAGACCCGGCGCGGCATGCCCATGATGCCGGTCCAGTGCATCGGCAGGAAGGCCAGGTTGAAGCCGCCGAACATCAGCCAGAAGCTCCACTTGCCGGCCCGGGCGTTGAGGTTCTTCTGGGTGACGAAGGGATACCAGTAATGGATGCCGGCGAAGAGCGGGAAGAGCATGCCGCCGATCAGCGTGTAATGCAGGTGGGCGACGATGAAGTAGCTGTCATGCGCCTGCCAGTCGAAGGGCACCAGCGCCACCATGACGCCGGTCAGCCCGCCGAAGACGAAGATCGCCAGCGCGCCGCCGGCAAACAGCATCGGCACCGAGGGGCGGACCTTGCTCACCAGCATTGTCGCGATGAAGCAGAAGATCTGGATGCCGGTCGGCACCGCCACCGCCTCGGAGGCGGCGGAGAAGAAGCTCAGCGAGATCTCCGGCAGGCCGGTGGTGAACATGTGGTGGACCCAGAGCCCGAAGCTCAGGAAGGCGACGCCCACGGCGCTGAGCACGATCCAGCTGTGCCCGACCATGGGACGGCCCGCGAAGGTCGGCAGCATGGTGGCGATGAGCGCGATCGAGGGCAGGAAGATGATGTAGACCTCCGGGTGGCCGAAGATCCAGAACAGGTGCTGCCAGAGCAGCGGGTCGCCGCCGCGGTCGGGATCGAAGAAGGCCCAGCCGAAGGCGCGCTCCATCTCGAGCAGCAGGTCGCCGGCAATGAGCGGCGGGAAGGCGAAGAGGATCATCCCCGCCACCACCAGCACGTACCAGCAATAGAGCGGCATCAGGTTGAGCCGCATCCCCGGCGGGCGGGATTTCAGCACGCCGACGATCAGCTCGACCGCCGCGGCGATCGAGCTCACCTCGATGAAGGACAGGCCCAGCAGCCAGATATCGGTGCCGAGCCCGCTATAGGCCGGGTCGGACGACAGCGGCGTGTACATGAACCAGCCGCCATCGGGCGCCACGCCGAAGAAGATCGAGCCGCAGACGAAGATGCCGCCGATGATGAAGCACCAGAAGCCGAAGGCCGAGAGCCGTGGAAAGGGCAGGTCGCGGGCGCCGAGGATCTCGGGCAGGATGATGATTGCCACCGCCTCGAAGATCGGCACCGCGAAGAGGAACATCATCGCCGTGCCGTGCAGGGTGAAAAGCTGGTTGTAGAGCTGCTGCGAGAACAGGTCGTTGCCCGGCACCGCGAGCTGCATGCGGATCATCAGCGCGAGAATGCCGGCGAAGGTGAAGAAGGCAAACGAGGTCAGCAGGTACCACTTGCCGATATAGGAGTTGTTGACCGCCGAGATGATCTTCCAGCCCGGCGGCTCGCGCCAGACCTCCATCAGGCGCTTGCGCTGCGCCTTGTCGCGGGCCTCGTCGTAAGGCTCGGGCGGGGGCAGGCGGGAGAGGTCGATCTCGTCGGTCTTGTCGGTCATGGGCGCGTCAGTCCAGGCTCATCAGGAAGGCGACGAGCCGGTCGAGCCGCTCGCCCTGCAGGTCGGGATAGGGGGGCATGTCGATGTCGGGCTTCATCGCGTGGGTGTCGGTGATCCAGCGCGCCATGTTTTCGGGCGTCATGTCGTAGATCCCGGCGCCGAGCTTGTCGCGGCTCGCGAGGTGGGTGAGGTCGGGGCCGACGGGGCCCTGCGCCTCGGTGCCGCGAATGGTGTGGCAGGCGCCGCAGCCTTCCTGCTGGAAGACCTCGAAGCCGGGGTCGCCGGCGGCGATTTCCGCGGGCTGCGCTTCGGCGTCCAGCCACGCGTCGAAGGCGTCTTGCTCCATCACGATGGCGTCGAAGCGCATTAGCGCATGCGCGCCGCCGCAATACTCGGCGCAGAGCCCGCCCCAGTTGCCGGTCTTCACGGGCGTCAGCGCCAGCGTGGTCTCGCGGCCGGGGATCATGTCCATCTTGCCGCCAAGCGCCGGCACCCAGAAGGAGTGGATCACATCATCGGCGGTGAGCTTGAAAAGCGCGGTGCGACCCACTGGCAGGCGGATCTCGTTGGCCGTCACCACGTCGCCCTCGGGCGTTTCGTAGATCACCCGCCACCACCAGCGCTCACCGTCGACGCGCACCGTCAGATCGCCCTCGTCGCTGGTGATGTCGCGCAGGATAACGAGGCCCCAGACCAGCAGACCGCCGACCACCACGGTCGGGAACACCGCGCCGCCCCAGAGGATGAAGCGCCGCGCCTGGGTCTCGAGAGACGGGTCGACCTGCCGGCGATGGGCGTAGACCGCGGCGCCGATCACGATGCCCCAGATCACCGCGGCGCCGACCAGCAGCACCCAGAACAGATCTTCGACGCGCTGCGCCTCGACGCCGGCGGAGGCCAGCCAGTTGTGACGCCCCTCGCAGCCTGCGAGCAGCGCCGGAATGATCAGGAAAATGCCTCGCCGCAACCGCTTGCCCGCCCCGTGAAGTCTCGGTCTCTACGGGGGGCAACCTGCGACGGCTGGTCGCGGTTCCCGAAAAAGTGACGCAGGGTGAGATATTTGCGCGGAACCGCCCGGGGCGGGCGTCAGACCTTGCCGGAGGCCGAGAGCAGGATGGCGAAGGGGCGGGTGGCGTCGATCTCGGCCATGACGATGATCAGGCTCGCGGTGAGCGGCACCGCCAGCACCGCGCCGGGCAGGCCCCAGAGCGCGCTCCAGAAGGCCAGTGCGAAAAGCACCACGAAGGGGCTGAGGTTGAAGGCCCGGCCCAGCATCCGCGGCTCGAGATAGCCCGCCACGAACATCTGCGCCGCGGTCAGCGACACCGCCACCAGCGAGGCCACGGTGAAGGAGCCGAACTGCGCGAGGCTGAGCAGCACGGGGAAGATCACCCCGATCAGCGAACCGATATAGGGAATGTAGTTCAGCAGCGCGATGAGGATCGCCCAGAACAGCGCGAAGTCGATCCCGAAGAGCAGCATCACGCCATAGGAGAGCGCGCCGAGGATGACGTTCACCACGGTCTTGACCGAGAGGTAATCGCCGATCCGCGTGTTGATGCGGTTGATCAGCTGGATGGTGCGGTTCTCGGCATCCGCGTTGCCCTCGAGCGCGAGGTTCAGCTTGCGCGCCATGCCGGCGCGTTCGGCGGTGAGGAAGGAGGCGTAGAGCACGACGAGGAACAGCGTGCCACCAAGGCCGCGGATCGACAGGATCACCGGGCCGATGAAGGGCTGGATCTCTAGCCGGTCGAAGGTCATGGCGCGCAGCTTGGCCCAGCTCGGCTCGTCATCGAACCCCACGAGCTGCGCCACGTGGGTCATCAGGCTGTCGAGATTGGCCTTGTAGCTCGGCAGCACCGCGGCGACCTGCGTGAAGGTGTCGAGCACGTAGGTGAAGAGCGCAATCAGCACGACGGTGAAGGCGAGCAGCACGAGGATGCGCCGCAGGATCGCCGGCAGAAGGCCGATCACCGGCACCTGCCCGAGCCGCGCCGTCACGTCGAACAGGATGTAGACCGAGATCACCGCGATCAGCACCGGCAGCAGCACCGGCTTGCCGATATGCAGCAGGTAGCCGATCATGATCAGCAGCGCGAGCAGGTAGGTGGTTTGTCTCAGGGTGACCATCATGGGCGCATATCGGGGTCGCGGGCCTCTGTTCAGCTGCGGCTTTCACGTTCCGCTCTATCGTCATGGCATATCTAGGGTTTCCGCAAGCCGATTACCTCCCCGCGACCGGTTTGCGGGGCGATTTCTTTTGTCACTCTGCCCGGTTTCGCGCCAGCCATCCGCCCGCCGGCTGTCAGAGGCCCTCGTGGAATTCCTCGATCAGGTGGCTGACCACGGCGCGCATTTGCTCTTCGCCATCCTCCGGGTGGGCCGCCGCGGCAGCGCGTTGGCGCGACGACGAATTGCCCTCGGCCACCACCTTGCGGCAGCGCTCGACCTCGGCCACGCATCCAAGCGCCTCGGCATCCTCGGCGATCAGGGTGATCAGCTCCTCGGTCAGATCCTCGAAGGGGGTGATGCGCGCGGCGCCGAAATCGATCAGCCCCTCGGTGATACCGTAGCGTTGCGCCCGCCAGCGGTTTTCGCCGATGAGGAAGTTCTCGTAGATGCGCCAGCGCAGGTTCTGCCGCCGCAGCCGCCAGAGCATCCGCATGATGCACTGGTTGATCGCCGCCAGCATCAGCGCATCCTCGAGCCGCGGCTGCACGTCCATGATCCGGGTCTCGAGGGTCGGGAAGCGGGCCGAGGGGCGCAGGTCCCACCAGATCTTGGAGCTGTCCTCGATGATGCCCAGATCGATCAGCGCCTGCACCGAGCGCTGGTAATCCTGCCAGTTGGCGAAATGCGGCGGAAGCCCGGTGCGCGGCAGGTTGTCGAAGACCGAGATGCGGTAGCTCGCGAGCCCGGTATCGGTGCCCTGCCAGTAGGGCGAGGAGGTCGAGAGCGCCAGCAGGTGGGGCAGGAAATAGCCCGCCTGCCGCATCAGGTCGGCGCGCAGCGAGTCGTCTCCCAGCCCCACATGCACGTGCATGCCGCAGATCAGCATGCGCTGCACCACGCCGCCGAGATCGCGGCGCAGGTCGCGGTAGCGCTCCTTGTCGGTGTGGTGCTGGTTCTTCCAATGCGCCAGCGGGTGGCACGAAGCGGCGATGGGCGTGAGGTTGTAGCGTGCGGCATGTTTCGAGATCGCCGCGCGCAGCCGCTTGAGATCCTCGCGCGCGGTGGCGATGTCGGCACAGGGCAGGGTGCCGATCTCGATCTGGCATTGCAGGTATTCCGGGCTGACCTGTCCCTCGAGCTCTTCGCTGCAGGCTTCGAGCAGGCGCTTGGGCGCCTCGCTCAGCGCCAGCGTGTCGCGGTCGACGAGGAGGTATTCCTCCTCGATCCCGAGGCTGAACTCCGGCGTCTGCATCGGCCCCTCCCTTGGATGTCTTCGGGCGAGCAAAGCAGAGCCGGGCCCGCCGGGCAAGCCCGGCGCACCGGATCAGTCCAGTTCGGCGAGCAGTTCCGCGAAGCTGCGGTGCTTGAGGCCGAACACCGAAAGCGCCTCGTCCTCGTGCTGCAGGATCAGCGGAACCACGGCGTCGATCCCCTCCCACGAGCGCAGGATGAGCTTCGACATGTCCATCGAAAGATCGTTCGGGCAATAATAGACCATCAGCGTCTGGGTGCCGTTGCCGCTGAACGTGCCGGCCTTGCGGGCCTGGATCTGCATCAGCTTGACGTAATCCTGCTCGAAGCCTGTCACGCGCGAGAAATCGACAAGATGCTTCTGACCCGGGTGGGCTTCGGGATGCTGCGCGTATTCCCCGAATGCCTGCATGGTTTCGTCCAGCACGGCAAAGCCGTCATAGCGGACATAGACGAGGCCGTAATCGGGAAGGATACGAAAGGAGACTGGCATGGGGCTGACCAACTCACATCACAAACAAGGACCATCACTGCGCACGAAAAACCGCCCGGCTGCGTGCAGCCGAGCCCCCGTTCGCAGGGCCACTTCGCTCTATCCGGCGCGATTGCGCAAGCCCCGCGTGCGCGAGACTCCGGAACCGCAACCCGGAAAACACGTCGCAGGACATACGCCCGCAACGGCAAACGCCCCGGACCTGTCCGGGTCCGGGGCGCCTGTTGTCGAACGGGATGGGGCTGAAGGTCAGTCCATCGCCTTGAAGTTGAACTCGCCGCCTTCCTTGATGCCCGAGAACCAGCGCGCCGTGACGGTCTTGGTCTTGGTGTAGAAGCGGAAGGCATCGGGGCCATACTGGTTGAGATCGCCGAAGGCGGATTTCTTCCAGCCGCCGAAGGTGTGGTAGGACAGCGGCACCGGGATCGGGAAGTTGATGCCGACCATGCCCACGTTGACCCGGTGCGCAAAGTCGCGCGCGGTGTCGCCGTCGGCAGTGTAGATCGCCGTGCCGTTGCCGTAGGGGTTGTCGATCACCAGCTCGAGCGCCTCGTCATAGGAGCCCGCGCGGACCTGGCTCAGCACCGGGCCGAAGATCTCTTCCTTGTAGATGTCCATCTCCGGCGTGACGTTGTCGAACAGCGACGGGCCGCAGAAAAAGCCGTTCTCGTAGCCCTGCAGCTCGAAGCCGCGGCCGTCGATCACCAGCTTCGCGCCCTGATCCACGCCCGAGCCGATCAGCCCGTTGATGCGCGCCTTGGAGGCGGCGGTGATGACCGGGCCGTAATCGACGTCTTCGCCGGCCGTGTAGGGCCCGACCTTGAGCTTTTCGATGCGCGGCACCAGCTTCTCGATCAGCGCGTCGGCGGTCTCTTCACCGACCGGCACCGCCACCGAGATCGCCATGCAGCGTTCGCCGGCTGCGCCGAAGCCTGCACCGACCAGCGCGTCGGCGGCCTTGTCGAGGTCGGCGTCGGGCATGATGATCATGTGGTTCTTGGCGCCGCCGAAGCACTGGGCGCGCTTGCCGTTGGCGGTGGCGCGGGAATAGATGTACTGCGCGATCGGGGTGGAGCCCACGAAGGAGACGCCCTGGATGATTTCGCTGTCCAGGATGGTGTCCACGGCTTCCTTATCGCCGTTCACGACCTGGAACACGCCTTCGGGCAGGCCGGCTTCGATGAACAGCTCGGCCAGCATCAGCGGCACGGAGGGGTCTCGCTCGGAGGGCTTCAGCACCACGGCGTTGCCGCAGGCCAGCGCCGGGCCGACGTGCCACAGCGGCATCATGGCGGGGAAGTTGAACGGCATGATCGAGCCGACAACACCCAGCGGCTGGCGCATGGAATACATGTCGATGCCGGGGCCTGCG
>NZ_JBYNAH010000311.1:0-4178 GCF_059781815.1 Salipiger sp.
CGTGATGATCCAGACCACCGAGGTCACGATGGACGAGTTGGTGAACCGGCTGCGCTCTGCCGCCGCTGCGGCGCCGCCGGCGGCTGCCGCCGCCTCCGCCCGATTTCATCACCCCTCCGCCCATGGCTCAGGCGTCCAGCTGGCGCGAGAGGATGGTCGAGAATTCGTCGGCGAAGGCCTCGTAGCCCGAGATGATGCGGTCGGCATCGGCCGAGAGCTTGTTGTAGAAGATCACCGCCGGAATGGCGGCGACAAGGCCGAGCGCGGTGGCAAAGAGCGCCTCGGCGATGCCGGGCGCCACGACCACCAGCGAGGTGTCCTGCTGGGCGGCGATCTCGATGAAGGCGTGCATGATGCCCCAGACGGTGCCGAAGAGGCCGACGAAGGGCGCGGTGGAGCCGACGGTCGCCAGCACTGGAAGGCCACGCTGCAGGTCTTCGGCCTCTTTCTGGATTGCCACGTCCATCGAGCGGTCGATGCGGGCATGGGCGCCGGCGATCAGCCCGCCATCGTCGCGATGCGAGCGGCGCCACTCGGTCATGCCGGCGGCAAAGACGCGCTGCGCTCGGCCCTTGGGCTCGGGGCCGATCTGGTCATAGAGCTCGTCGAGCGGCTCGCCGGACCAGAAGGCGCGGTCGAACTTGGCCGCCTCGCGGCGGGCGCGGCGATAGCTGACGATCTTCTCGATGATGATCGCCCAGCCCCAGACCGATGCCAGCACCAGCATCAGCATCACCAGTTTCACCGTCAGGGTGGCGCGCGCGAACAGCCCCCACATGGAGAAGTCGATCTCCTGCGCGAGCTGGAGGGTTTGTGGATCCATAAGCCTGCTCTTCCTCATCGGGCCCGTGTTCACTGGGCTCTCGTTAGCGCCGATTCTAGCGGATTTGCAGCGCAAACGCCAACACATTGGCGTCATCAGGCCCATGAAAGCCCTTCGTAACAGGGTTTTGACGGCGCAACTCCGCCTAGCGGGCGCCCCATGTGTCGGACAGGCGGTAGCCGCCGGGCCAGGGATCGTCGGGATCGAGCATGTGCTGGTGGATGCCGGTGATCCAGCCGCGCCCCGAGATCTCGGGGCGGATCGCCGGAACCCCGCCCACCGAACAGGCCCCGAGGATGCGCCCCTCGAAGCGCGAACCGATGATCGAGCGCACGCCGAGCCGGTCTCCGACCGCCATGCGCCCGCGCGCGTGCAGCACCGCCATGCGCGCCGAGAGCGCCGTGCCGGTGGGAGAGCGGTCGACCTTGCCGGGGCGGATCGCCACCGCGGCGGCGGTCTCGAGCCCATCCAGGCCGGGCTCCAGCGCGCCGGCAAAGAGGCAGAAGGAGATGTGCCGCCAGTCAGGGTTTTCCGGATGATGGAAGCCCAGCGCCTCGGTGGCGGCATCGCTGATCCGCACCCCCAGCCGGGCGATGTCATGCGCCTCGTCCGGCGCGATGGACAGCCCCAGCGCCGCCGCATCGACGATCACGAAACTGTCGCCGCCATAGGCGGTGTCGACGGTGAGCGTGCCCAGCCCCTCGACCTCGAGCGGCTGGTCAAGCTTCCCGGCAAAGCTCGGCAGGTTCTGCACGGAGATGCGCTCGGCCTTGCCGTTGCGACACTCGGCCCGCACCCGCACCAGCCCGCCCGGCGCCTCGAGGGTCAGCTCGGTGACCGGCTCGGTCATCGGCAGGATGCCCCCGTCGAGCAGCACCGTGGAGACGCAGATCGAGTTCGAGCCCGACATCGGCGGCGTGTCCTCGGGCTCCATGATGATGAAGGCGGCGTCGGCGCGGGGATCCTTGGGCGGCACCAGCAGGTTCACGTGGCGGAAGACGCCGCCGCGCGGCTCGTTCAGGACAAAATTGCGAAGGCTCTCGTCGCGGGCGATCCAGCGGCTCTGCTCCCAGAGCGTCTCGCCCGGGGGCGGGGTCACGCCGCCGACGATCACGTCTCCGACCTCGCCCTCTGCATGGGCCGAGATCACGTGCACCGTGCGGCGGCTGCGCATCTCAGTGCACCTTGCGCCGGATCTGCTCCGGCAGCCGGGTCGGCTGGCCATCGAGCGTCATGGTGACCAGCGTCACCTCGGCGGTGAACAACGCCTCGCCGTCGCGCTGCACCTCCTGGTGCAGCACCAGCCGCACGCCGCTGACCGATTGCACCCTCGTCGCGACCACCAGCTCGTCGTCGAAGCGCGCGGAGGAACGGAAATCGGCCTCGATGCGGCGGATCACAAAGACCACGCCCTCGTGCTCGCGCAGGGCATTCTGGTCGACGCCCATGCCCTTGACCCATTCCGAGCGCGCCCGCTCGATGAACTTGAGGTAGTTGGCGTGGTAGACGATCCCCGCCATGTCGGTGTCTTCGTAATAAACCCGGACCGGAAATTCATGCTGCATCCCTGGGCTCCCTTGCCTCGCGGCGCGACCCTAAGCGCAGAGGCGCTCCCGCGCAAGCTGCGGGCGCGCAAGGGCTTTTAGCGGCGGTTGCAGAGCCATGCGAGGCGCACGAAGCCGCGCTCGACCAGCGCCATGGCGGGGGCGCGCTGCCCGGCAGAGCGGATCGAGAGGTCGGTGTCCATCAGCATGCCCAGCGCCGCCTCGAGCCGGTCGGCGGACCAGCCCTGCGCCTGCCGCAGCATGCGGTCGCGGCGCGGGCCGAAAAGCGGCGGGCGCAGGCGCTGCAGCCCGGCCTGCGGGCCGCCCTGCGCCGAGGCCAGCGCGTAGAGCACGCGGAAATGGCGCATCGCCATGATCAGCAGCGTCACCGGGTTGACCCCCTGCCCCTCGAGCCGCTGCACCAGCGGCCCGATCTCGGCGCTGCGGCCCTCGGCCACGACGTTGAGGATGTCGTCGAGCTCGGCCTCGATCGAGGCCGGGGCGCAGAGCGCCACCTCCTGCGGGGTGAGCGGTTCGGGATCGTCGAGCTTGTAGAGCGCGACCTTCTCCAGCACCTGCCGGAAATCGCCCGGATCGAGCGCCCGGGCATAGCCCTCGAGCGCCTCGAAGGCGGCGCGGTCGACCTGCTCGAGCCCGGCCTTCTTCAGCGCCGCCTCGATTTCGTCGCGGCCCGGCGGGTCGGAATAGATGCCGATGGCGAGGCCGTTGTGAAAGCCCTCGAAGAGCTTACGCAGCTTGGATTTCGCCGCCAGCTGCCCGGCGGTCACGATGATCTGGGCATCGCCCTCGCGCCACTCGTCGAGCGCCGTCTTGATGACATCCGTCAGACCGTCGGTCGCATCCTCGACAAAGGCCACGCGCGGCCCGGGAAAGAAGCCCTGCGACTTGATCGCGTCGAGCAGCATGGCGCTGTCGCGGCGCAGCTCGCTGGCGGGGATGCGGGTGAGGCGCATCTCGGCCTCGCCCTCGGGGCCGACCAGCGCTCCGATGACCTCCTGCCGGCGATGGGCGACGCGCATCGCGTCCTCGCCATAAAGCAGCACCCCCGCACGCGACGGGTCGGGCTTGCGGAAGAAGGCCTGTGCGTCGCGCCCGGTCAGCTTCATTGCGGCAGCTTGTCCGCGTCGAGCAGCAGCCGGTCGATGACCTGATCAGCGAGGATCACCATCAGACGGCGCTTGGCGTCGCGCTCGGCGGCCTGCGTCGAGGCGGTGGAGCCGGTGGCGGAATAGCCGGTGAAGGCGTCGGTCTGGCCCGAGATCAGCACCTCCTCGCTGTCCACGAGGCTCAGACTGTAGGTCGCACGGCCGGTGAGCTGGTAGCGGGTGGTCTGGCCGTCGGCCAGCGAGCCAAGGCCGTTCGATTCGACCTGCACCCGCCGTTTCAGCATGTAGGGGCCGGAGGCGCGGCCGAGCCGCTCCTCGAAGCGGGCGTTGAAATCATAGGTGTAGCGCCGGTCGGGCTCGGGCAAGGCCACGGCGTTCAGCAGCTTGGTGCCTCCGCCCTCGGGCCCGTAGACCGGCGTGAACCCGCAGCCCGCGAGGGCTGCGAGAGAGATCAGAAAGGTTCTGCGATCAGGCAACCACATTGACGATCCGGCCCGGGACAACGATCAGCTTCTTCGGCGCGGCCCCCTGCAGGGTCCGCTCCACAGCTTCATGCGCCAGGACGAGTTTTTCAATCTCTTCCTTCGGCATGTCCTTGGGCACGGTCAGCTCGCCGCGGCGCTTGCCGTTGACCTGGATCGGCAGGGTCACGGTGTCCTCGACCAGCATCGCCTCGTCGGCCTT
>NZ_JBYNAH010000312.1:0-4150 GCF_059781815.1 Salipiger sp.
CTGAAAGGAGGTGATCCAGTGTCGAGAGAAACATTGGAGAGAGGTGTCGGAACAGCCCGGAGGATGATCTGCTAGGGCAGCCCCTGGCAAGAAATCCGATCGAGGTTGGCATTGCCTAACCGGCCCGCCTCCTTGACGTCTCGAATGGGTCACTCCACAGGCAGGGTGACCCATTTCCCATTTCAGACCGCCTCGCCCGGCATGCTTCGGGCGCAGCGCGATGCAGGGGCCGCCCGGGAGACCGTGGCGGCCCCCGCTTTTTGTGCTAGGTCCAACCCATGCTTCAGATAAACGACCGCATCAGCATCGAAGACTGGGAGATGACGGAACAGTTCATCCGCGCCTCCGGGCCGGGCGGACAGAACGTCAACAAGGTCTCGACCGCGGTCGAGCTGCGCTTTGAGGCCGAGCGCTCGCCCAACCTGCCGCCAGCGGTGAAGACCCGCCTGCGCAAGCTTGCCGGGCGGCGCTGGACCAAGGAGGGCGCGGTGGTGCTGCAGGTCGACGAGACCCGCAGCCAGGCGCGCAACCGCGAGATCGCCCGCGAGCGCCTCGCCGAGCTGATCCGCAAGGCGCTGGAGAAGCCCAAGCGCCGCATCCCGACCAAGCCGACGCTGGGCTCGAAACGCCGCCGCCTCGAGGGCAAGAAGCAGCGCGGCGAGGTCAAGGCGCTGCGCGGCAAGGTCGATCCCGGCGCCTGAGCGCCGGCCGACCCGTTCAGAGGCGCCGCCCGCGAAGGGGCAATGCCGGTCTCAGCCCTCGGCGGTTGCCGCCATGGCGACCAGCTCGGGCACCTCGGACTCGCCGGTCCACTTTCCGGCCTCTTCCTTCTTCAGAACGACGACTTTGGTGCCGGTCTCGACCTGCTCGGCAAGCTGGATCACATCCTGATTGAACATCCGGATGCACCCCGACGAGGTCGCGTGGCCCACGGTCCACGGGCTCGGTGTGCCGTGGATGCGGTAAAGCGTGTCGCGGCCATTCTTGTAGAGATAGAGCGCCCGCGCGCCCAGCGGGTTCTCCATGCCGCCGGGAAGGCCGTTCTTCACCGGGCCATAGGTCTCGGGATCGCGGCGCAGCATGTTCTTGGTCGGGGTCCAGTAGGGCCAGTCGCGCTGAAACGGGATCGTCGCCTCTCCCGAGAAACCGTAGCCCTGCGCGCCCACGGCGATCAGATAGCGCATCGCCATGTCGTTGCCCTGCAGGTGGTAGAGGAACTTGCCGCCCGGATCGACCACGATGGTACCCGCCTCGTAGGGCGCATAGTACGGCACCAGCTGACGCTTGCGGAACTCGGTCAGGTACTTGTCCTCGATGGCCGGGATCTCGATGCCGTTGTCGACGGTCGCGGCATACATCGCCCGGGTCTCGTCGCTGATCTCGCCAAGCTGGTTCGGCGGCGGCGTGGTGGCACAGGCGGCAAGCAGCACCGGCAGGGCCAGCAGGCAAAGGCATCTCAGTCGCAGACTCGTCAGTAGGGTCATGGAAACTCTCTCGTCCTCTCGATCCCGCCGCCGCGACTGATCCGGCCAAAGCCCCTGGAAACGCCGGACCGGATCGCCACGGCCCCGCCCCGCCAGACACGGCATGGGTGTTTTCTGTTTTGTCCTTCTAAACTCGTCCGTCAGCCGGTGAGGTCAAGCAAACACCGCAACAGGCTTCCCACGAAGCGAAGCCTCGCTTATATGCGCGCCATGCAGAATCCCCCCGACCTGCGCCCCGACCTGGCGCGCGCCCGCATCTCCGAGACCAAACGCGACGGCCAGCCGACCATCGGCATGGTCTCTTTGGGCTGCCCCAAGGCGCTGGTCGACAGCGAACGCATCCTGACCCGGCTGCGCGCCGAGGGCTACGGCATCTCGCCCGATTACGCCGGCGCCGACGCGGTGATCGTCAACACCTGCGGCTTCCTCGACAGCGCCAAAGCCGAGAGCCTCGAGGCCATCGGCGAGGCGCTGAACGAAAACGGCAAGGTCATCGTCACCGGCTGCCTCGGCGCCGAGCCCGAGTACATCACCGGCGTGCACCCCAAGGTGCTGGCCGTCACCGGCCCGCACCAGTACGAGCAGGTGCTCGACGCGGTGCATGGCGCGGTGCCGCCGTCGCCCGACCCCTTCGTCGATCTGCTGCCGTCCTCGGGGGTGAAGCTCACACCGCGGCATTACAGCTATCTCAAGATCTCCGAGGGCTGCAATCACGCCTGCAAGTTCTGCATCATCCCCGACATGCGCGGCAAGCTGGCCTCGCGCCCGCACCGCGCGGTGATGCGCGAGGCGGAAAAGCTGGTCGAGGCAGGCGTCAGGGAACTGCTGGTGATCAGCCAGGACACCTCGGCCTACGGCACCGACTGGAAGGACCGCACCGAGAAGGCGCCGATCCTGTCGCTGGCCCGCGACCTGGGGGCCCTCGGGGCGTGGGTGCGGATGCACTACGTCTACCCCTACCCCCACGTGCGCGAGATGATCCCGCTGATGGCCGAGGGCGGCATCCTGCCTTATCTCGACATCCCCTTCCAGCACGCCCACCCCGACACGCTGCGCCGCATGGCCCGGCCGGCCGCCGCCGCCCGCACCCTCGACGAGATCGCCGCCTGGCGCGCCGCCTGCCCCGAGATCGTGCTGCGCTCGACCTTCATCGTCGGCTACCCCGGCGAGACCGAGGCCGAGTTCCAGACCCTGCTCGACTGGATGGACGAGGCGCAGCTCGATCGGGTCGGCTGCTTCCAGTACGAGAACGTCGCCGGCGCCCGCTCCAATGCCCTGCCCGACCACGTGCCCGACGAGGTCAAGCAGGAGCGCTGGGATCGCTTCATGCAGAAGGCGCAGGCGATCTCCGAGGCCAAGCTCGCCGCCAAGGTCGGTCGCCGGATGGACGTGATCGTCGACCTGGTCGAGGACGACGCCGCCACCTGCCGCACCAAGGCCGACGCACCGGAGATCGACGGCAACCTGTTCATCGACGAAGGCCACGAGACGCTGTCGCCCGGCGATATCGTCACCGTCGAGGTCGACGAAGCCGGAGAGTACGACCTCTGGGGCCGGCTCGTCTAAGGCGAGATTCGGGTGATTCGGGCGCAATAGCACACGCTATGCGAGAAGTGCGCGCGCGCCGAGCAAACACAGGCGAGCGTTAACATCCGGATTCGTCGCACTTTCCCGGCGTGTCAACACAGCTTTGGAGTTAGAGCGGATTTACGCTAGGTCAAACTACGACTTTGGTGGTATAGTTACACCATAGTTAAAGCCATCGCTCGTCAGCCCACCCGCTGCCCCTGGATCATCAGGATCCGGATCCGTCCGATCCTTGAGCAATCCGCCTGCTGGGCCAAGAGACCTCTGATTTTATAGAGACTTTTCGATCTCAGAGAATGCTCCTGCATCGCGGGGGCATTCTTTTTGGGAAGGCCGCGCGCCGCAATTTCCGCGCCTGCGCGCTTGCACCGGCCGCGCCCCTGCGGCATGGCTCTGCGCCATGGCGAAGCTCTACTTCAACTACTCCACGATGAATGCCGGCAAGTCGACGCTGCTCCTTCAGGCGGCGCATAATTACGGCGAGCGCGGCATGGAGGTGTATCTCCTGACCGCGCGGCTCGACACCCGCGCCGGCGAGGGCCGCATCGGCTCGCGAATCGGGCTCGGGCGCGAGGCCGACACCTTCACGCCCGAGGACGATCTCTTTTCCCGGATCGCCGCGCAGCAGGAAACGCGCGAGCTCGCCTGCATCTTCGTCGACGAGGCGCAGTTCCTCACCGAAGCGCAGGTCTGGCAACTGGCTCGCGTCGCCGACGACCTGAAGATCCCGGTGATGGCCTACGGGCTGCGGGTCGATTTCCGAGGCCAGCTGTTCCCTGGCTCCGCGGTGCTGCTGGCGCTGGCCGACACGCTGCGCGAGGTGCGCACGATCTGCCATTGCGGGCGCAAGGCGACGATGGTGATCCGGCAGGACGGCGACGGGAGCGTGGTGGTCGATGGCGATCAGGTGCAGATCGGCGGCAACGAGACCTATATCTCGCTCTGTCGCAGACACTGGCGCGAGGCCGTGGCCGACCGGCCCGCCTCCTGAGCCCGCATGGGGGGGGGGGGGGGCCCCGCCGGGGGGGGGGGGGGGGGGGCGGCGGCGCCGGAGGAAAGAGAAGAAAAAGAAAGAAAAA
>NZ_JBYNAH010000016.1:0-33794 GCF_059781815.1 Salipiger sp.
GAACAGGGCTGGACCCTGCCGGGCATGACCGTGGTCTGCGGCGACAGCCACACCGCGACCCACGGCGCCTTCGGCGCGCTGGCCCATGGCATTGGCACCTCCGAGGTCGAGCACGTGCTCGCCACGCAGACGCTGATCCAGTCGAAGTCGAAGAACATGAAGGTGGAGATCACCGGCCAGCTGCGCCCGGGCGTCACCGCCAAGGACATCACCCTGTCGATCATCGGCCATACCGGAACCGGCGGCGGCACCGGCTATGTCATCGAATATTGCGGCGAGGCGATCCGCTCGCTGTCGATGGAAGGCCGGATGACGGTCTGCAACATGGCCATCGAGGGCGGCGCCCGCGCCGGCCTGATCGCCCCCGACGAGACCACCTTCGCGTATGTGAAGGGCCGTCCGCACGCCCCGAAAGGCGCCCAGTTCGAGGCGGCGCTCTCGTGGTGGAAGACGCTCTACTCCGATGACGACGCGCATTGGGACAAGGTCGTCACCATCCGCGGCGAAGACATCGAGCCCGTCGTGACCTGGGGCACCTCGCCCGAGGACGTGCTCGGCATCTCGTCGACCGTGCCGTCCCCCGAGGATTTCACCGGCGGCAAGGTCGAGGCGGCCAAGCGCGCGCTGCAATATATGGGTCTCGAGGCGGGCCAGAAGCTCACCGACATCAAGATCGACACGGTGTTCATCGGCTCCTGCACCAACGGCCGCATCGAGGACCTGCGCGCCGCGGCGGCGATCCTCAAGGGCAAGAAGATCAAGGATGGCATGCGCGCCATGGTGGTGCCGGGCTCCGGCCTCGTGCGCGCCCAGGCCGAGGAAGAGGGCTTGGCCCAGATCTTCATCGACGCAGGGTTTGAATGGCGCATGGCGGGCTGCTCGATGTGCCTTGCCATGAACCCCGACCAGCTGGCTCCCGGCGAGCGCTGCGCGGCGACCTCGAACCGCAACTTCGAAGGCCGTCAGGGCAAGGGCGGACGCACCCACCTGATGTCGCCCCAGATGGCGGCGGCAGCGGCGATCACTGGCCACCTGACCGACGTGCGCGACCTGATGGACGCGCCGGTCGAGGCCTGAGGCCGCTGGGATGGGGCCGGTTCCGACCGGACCGGACAGGGGGCGACTAGGCCTTGCGAAGCTCGGTTTCCGACTTCAGCACCTCGTCGCCATCCTCCTGCTCGATCCGGTAGGCCGGCTGGTCTTCGGAGGCGTCGCGCGTGACCTCGCTGCCCTTGATCTTGAGGGTGGTCTTGCGCGTGTACTTCTTCACGACCGTACCGGTCCCGGTGCCGTTGCCCCAGTCCCATGCGACCTTTGTGCCTTCGCCGTAAGACATAGCTGAACTCCTGGTTTATCCTGGCGGACAACGCGAGGCCCGAGGCCCCGGTTCCGCCCTCCGAAAGGACCCCGAGATGGAAAAATTCGAAAAGCTCACCGGGATCGCGGCGCCGATGCCGCTGGTGAACATCGACACCGACATGATCATCCCCAAGCAATTCCTGAAGACGATCAAGCGCTCCGGCCTCGGCGTGCACGCGTTCGACGAGATGCGCTACCTTGATGACGGCTCGGAAAACCCCGATTTCGTGCTCAACAAGCCGGCCTATCGCGAGACCCAGATCATCGTCGCGGGCGACAATTTCGGCTGCGGCTCCTCGCGCGAGCACGCACCCTGGGCGCTGGCGGATTTCGGCATCAAGGCGGTGATCTCCACCTCCTTCGCCGACATCTTCTACAACAACTGCTTCAAGAACGGCATGCTGCCCATCGTGCTGCCGCAGGAAGCCGTGGACGTGCTGATGAAGGACGCCGAGAAGGGCGCCAACGCCCGCATGACGGTGGATCTCGAGAACCAGGTGGTGACGACCTCGGACGGCGAGGAATTCCGCTTCGAGATCGACAGCTTCAAGAAGCACTGCCTGCTGGAAGGGCTCGACGATATCGGCCTGACCATGGCGAAGGTCGGCGCGATCGACAGCTTCGAGGCGCAGGCCGAACAGAGCCGCCCCTGGGTCTGAGCCCGGCGCGACCGAGAAAACAAGAAGGCGGGGATCGCGTGTCCCCGCCTTTGCTCTTTTCTGACGCCTCGCGCCTCTGTTTCTGCCCGGCCTGCCTCCGGCGGGGATATTTTTGGCCAGAAGAAGACAGGAGCGCTCCGCTCCATGCTTCTTCTGGCCTGAAATATCCCGGGGGAGTCGCCGCAGGCGACGGGGGCAGCGCCCCCTCCCGGTCGGATCGCCCCGGCGATCCGATCAATCTCAGCCGGTGCGCGACAGGTCCATCTCGGGTACGTCGTCCCCGATCACCAGCTCCGCATCGGTGGCCGCGACAACCTGATCGACGCTGACGCCCGGGCCGGTCTCGAGCAGGTGCAGCCCGTCCGCGCGCGGCTGCATCACCGCGAGCTCGGTCACGATCAGGTCGACGCAGCGCTGCGAGGTCACCGGCAGGGTGCATTCCGGGACGATCTTGGAGCTGCCCTTGGCGGTGTGGATCATCGCCACGATGACCTTCTTGGCGCCGGTCACCAGGTCCATCGCGCCGCCCATCCCGGGGACGAACTTGCCCGGGATCATCCAGTTGGCGAGATGCCCCTTCGCATCCACCTGCAGCCCGCCCAGCACCGTCAGGTCGAGGTGGCCGCCACGGATCAGCCCGAAGGAAAAGGCGCTGTCGATGATCGAGGCGCCGGGCACCGCCGAGACGAAGGTGCCGCCGGCATCGGTGAGGTGGCGGTCGGTCATGCCCTCGGGTGGCCGGTGGCCCATGCCGACGACGCCGTTCTCGGCCTGGAAGAACACGCCGAGGCTCTCGTCGAGATGGTCGGAGACCAGCGTCGGGATGCCGATGCCGAGATTGACCAGCGATTTGGGCCGGATCTCGAGCGACACCCGCCGGGCGATGATTTCCTTCGGGTCCATGGTCTGAAAATCTCGCATCACGCAGCCCTCTTGATCACATGGTCCACCAGCACGCCCGGGGTCTTGACCGCATCCGGCGGGATCACCCCCACCGGCACGATCTCTTCCGGCTCGGCAATCACCACGTCGCCGGCCAGCGCCATGATCGGATTGAAGTTCGTCGCCGACAGCATGTAGGCGAGATTGCCCACGTAGTCGCAGGTCCGCGCCGCGATCAGCGCGAAATCGGCGCGCAGCGGCGGCTCGAGCAGGTAGGTCTTGCCCTCGACCTCGACGGTCTGCTTGCCCTCGGCGATCAGCGTGCCAAGCCCGGTGGGGGTGAGGATGCCGCCAAGCCCCATGCCCGCGGCCCGGATGCGTTCGACGAAGGTGCCCTGCGGCACCAGCTCGACCTCGAGCTCGCCGGCCTGCATCTTCTCCTGCACCACCGGGTTCACGCCGATATGGCTGCCGATGAATTTCTTCACGCAGCCGGCGCTGACCAGCGGGCCGACCCCGGTATGGGGCCGCGCGGCATCGTTGACGATCATCGTCAGGTCGCGCTTGCCGGATTCGGCGAGGGCGCGCACGATGCCGTCCGGCGTGCCAACGCCCATGAAGCCCGAGAGCATCACGCGGGCGCCGTCGGGGATCATCTCCACAGCCTCCTGCATGCTGATTGCCTGGTGCATGTTCTAGTCCCTCCTGTTCCGCTCTCATCTGTCGGGGCCGGTAAAGACCTTTCCACGGTCTAAGACCTTGCGGTAGGTCAAACATTTCTCGAATTCGGCCCGACCGTGCTTCGTGGGGCTCAGGCCCATATCTTGTGGGTGCGAACAGCTGCGCCACAATCGGACCGTGTCTGATGCAAAAACGCACCGATCTGAACACGAAACGGCCCGAATTGCGGTCCTTTGCTTGATGGATCCTTGCCGCAGCTCGGGAAAGTAGGCAAAAATTGGGCAATAATGAGGCATACCGTCCAAGTGGCGGCGTTCGGCGAAATCAGGTGTGCGGCAACGAATCGTACCCGGCCGGACCAAAGGGGCAGGACCATTGATCAAGCGTATGGTGAAAGCCGGGGCGCGCGCCGTCCTTATTGCATTGCTGATCGCGATGCCGGCGTTGCTGCTGCCGCAGACCACGGCGGACGCGACCCAGATGATCGCGCTGCTGGCGCTGGTCGGCGCCCTGCTGACCTTTGTCGAGTATATCGGCGACTATCCCTCGATCATCGAGTTCCGCGATGCGCCGCCGTTCAACCGGCTGCGTTTCCTGGCGCTCTTTGCGACGGTGCTGATTCTCACCCTGATCTGCCGCGGCGAGGTCTATCCCTCGGCGCTGAGCCAATCGCTGCGCGACCTCGGGCAAGGGGTCGGCGATATGCTCGACTTCCCCTATTCGCCGGTGCGGCTAATGGTGCTTGGCGTGTCCGGCGAGCTGTCCGTGCAACAGGTGGAGATGGTCCGCAGCCACGCGGGCCTCGCCTATCTCGTGTCGATCGTCGCGATGGTGGCCTTCGTTCTCATCGTGCGGGTGCTGAACTGGCCGATCCGCAAGGGGGCTTTCAACTTCTGGGTCAACCTGCCGCTTTTCGATCCGACCGCGGGCGGAGACGTGCTGCGCCGGCTCAAGCGGGACGCGCACGTTAACATCGCCTTAGGGTTTCTTCTGCCATTCCTGATCCCGGCATTGATGAAACTGGCGTCCGAGGCGTTTGCCCCGATCTCCCTGGCGAACGTCCACAGCCTGATCTGGATCACGAGCGCATGGGCCTTCCTGCCGGCAAGCCTGATCATGCGCGGTGTGGCGCTGATGCGCATCGCCGAGCTGATCGAGGAAAAGCGCCGCCGCGCCTATGCGCAGGCGGATCTGCAGGCGGTCTGAGCCTCCTTCTTACGCTGCTCTTGACGCTGCCGCTGCTGGCCGAGCCGCTGCGGCTGGCCACCTGGCATGCCGACCTCTCGCGCGATGGCCCCGGATTGCTGTTGCGCGATCTGCGCAAGGGCGAGGACGCAGAGCTCGTGGCCGAGATTGTCGCCGTCGCGCCGGATGTGCTGCTGCTCACCGATATCGACTATGATCACGACCTCGTCGCGCTGGGCGCTCTGGCCGAGCGGCTCGAGGGCGCGGGGCTCGCCTATCCGCATCGCGTTGCGCAGCGCCCCAACACCGGCCTGCCCACCCGCCTCGATCTCGACGGGGACGGGCGGCTGGGCGGGCCGCGCGATGCGCAGGGCTATGGGCTGTTCTCGGGGCAGGGAGGCATGGCGGTGCTGTCGACGCGCCCGCTGCGGTTGGAGGCGGATTTCACCGGGCTGCTCTGGCGCGATCTGCCCGGCACGCGGATGGGCGCGAAGGATCCGGCGCCTGACGTCCAGCGCCTGTCCTCGGACGCGCATTGGGCCCTCGGCGTCGAGGGCGGGCCGAGCCTGCTGGCCTGGAACGCGACGCCGCCGGTTTTCGACGGGCCGGAGGATCGCAACGGCCGCCGCAACGCCGACGAGCTGGCGCTCTGGCGGCGCTATCTCGACGGCGCCTTCGGTGCGCCGCCCGAGTGGCCGGTGCTGATCGGCAACGCCAATCTCGACCCTGAACGTGGCGAGGGGCTGCGCCACGAGATCCGTGACCTGCTCGACGATCCGCGTCTGCAGGATCCGCTGCCGGGGCAGGCGACGGTGACGTGGGACCAGACCGGCCCGATGCGGGTGAGCTACATCCTGCCTGCCGCGGGGCTGCACGTCCGGGATGCCGGGGTGCGCCCGGCCGTCGCGGGGCAGCGGCACCGGCTGGTCTGGGTGACGCTCGAGATGCCCTGACAGGGCGCCTCCGACCCCAGCCTTTCTTGACCATTCCGGCCCCAGCGGCTACCGGGTTCGGGACATTCCGAGGAGAGGATATTCCCATGAGCAACCCTTCGCTTCTCATCCTGCCGGGCGACGGCATCGGCCCCGAGGTGATGGCCGAGGTCCGCCGGATCATCGACTGGTACGGCGACAAGCGCGGCCTCGCCTTCGATGTGAGCGAAGACCTCGTGGGCGGCGCGGCCTATGACAAGCACGGCACGCCGCTGCATGACGACACCATGGCCAAGGCGCAGGAGGTCGACGCCGTCCTGCTCGGTGCCGTGGGCGGCCCGAAATACGACGTTCTCGACTTCTCGGTGAAGCCCGAGCGCGGCCTGCTGCGCCTGCGCAAGGAGATGGATCTCTACGCCAACCTGCGCCCGGCCCAGTGCTTCGACGCGCTGGCCGATTTCTCGTCGCTGAAGAAGGACGTGGTCGCCGGTCTCGACATCATGATCGTGCGCGAGCTGACCTCGGGCATCTATTTCGGTGAGCCGCGCGGCATCATCGAAGAGGGCAACGAGCGCGTCGGCATCAACACCCAGCGCTACACCGAGAGCGAGATCGACCGCGTCGCGCGCTCGGCCTTCGAGCTGGCGATGCGCCGCGGCAAGAAGGTCTGCTCGATGGAGAAGGCCAACGTGATGGAATCGGGCATCCTCTGGCGCGAGGTGGTGACCGAGGTCGGCAAGGAATACCCCGAGGTCGAGCTGAGCCACATGTATGCCGATGCCGGTGCTATGCAGCTCTGCCGCTGGCCCAAGCAGTTCGACGTGATCGTCACCGACAACCTGTTCGGCGACCTGCTGTCGGACGCCGCCGCGATGCTGACCGGCTCGCTCGGCATGCTGCCCTCGGCCTCGCTTGGCGCGCCGATGGAAAACGGCCGTCCCAAGGCGCTCTACGAGCCGGTGCACGGTTCGGCGCCGGACATCGCGGGCCAGGGCAAGGCGAACCCGATCGCCTGCATCCTCTCCTTCGCCATGGCGCTGCGCTACAGCTTCGACCAGGGCGCCGAGGCCGAGCGTCTCGAGAAAGCCATCGAGCAGGTGCTGGCCGACGGTGTCCGTACTGCCGACCTGCTGGGCGAAGAGGGCGTGACCCCGGTTTCGACCTCGGGCATGGGTGACGCGATCCTCGCGGCGCTCGACGCCAGCCTCTGAGGCATTGCCGCGCCTGAAAGGGCCGGTATCTGATACATACGCGGGCGGCCCCGGACAGGGCCGCCCGTTGTCGTCTGCGGGGCTCAGTCCGGCTCGGCCGGCGCCACCTGCAGCCGGTCGGCGACCGGCATCTCGGGGCGGTCGAGCGCGGCCAGCTCGCCGTAATGCACCGCGCGCGCCGCGTGATGGGCGGCGTGGCTGAGCCAGCGCATGGCGTCGGTCAGGCCGAACAGGTCGCGCACCTCCACGAGACCCGCATGTTCGCGCAGCAGCACCGAGCGCCGCAGCCTCTGCGTGCGCCCCTCGATCAGCCGCGCCAGCCGGTCGAGCGCCGCCGCATCCATGCGGCTCGGGCGCAGCGCGGCGCGGCGCATCGCGGCCCCGAGCGCCAGCGCCGGGCGCTGCAACCCCACATCAAGCAGCAGGCGGCGCATCTGGTCCTCGCGGGTGAGCCGGTGGGCGAGGCGGCTCATGTGGTCATACTGGTGCAAGAGCGCCGCGTAGCGGTTGGTCGCGTGGGCATCGTCAGGGGCAACCGAGATCTGCGACAGGAAGGCGTGCAGGTCGTCGAGCGCCGGCTCGAGCCGCATCACCGCGCCCGAGGGCAGCGGGCCGCCCTGCGGCTGGAGATAGTGCCCGCCGGCGCGGAACATCTCGCGCAGGATGCGGTCGGCGCAGGTCTCGGCGCCATCCATCGCGGCGTTTGCGTCGCCCAGCAGCCGCCGGTCGAGCGATTCGGTGAGCGCCGCGCCGCGCCCGGGCACGAGGCGCTCGATCAGCCGCGCGAAGGGCGCGGTCAGCGGCAGCATCACCGCGGCCCCGATGATGTTGAAGAGCGTGTGGAAGGTGACCAGCGCGGCAGGATCCTGTGGTGGGAAGGCCCGCGACAGCATCGGCACGATCAGCCCCAGCAGGGCGAAGGCCACGGCGCCGGTAACGATGTTGTAGGCGGTGTGGGCGATAGCGGTGCGGCGCATGTCGCGCGAGCCGCCCACGGTGGCGAGAATCGCGGTGAAGGTGGTGCCCACATCCATGCCGATGACCAGCGCCGCCCCCTGTCCCAGCGTGATGGCGCCGGAGGAGAGCAGCACCAGCGTCGTCGCCACCCCGGCGCTCGAGGACTGGATCACGATGGTCACCGCCGCGCCGAGCAACAGCAGCAGCGCGCGGCCGCCGAGGCTGTCGGCCGGCAGGATCTCGGGCGAGAGCCAGCTCTCGAAGCCGGCGGTGGCGTCCTTCATCATGTCGAGCCCGATGAAGACCAGACTGAACCCGGCGAGCAGCGTGCCGAGCCGCGCCAGCCGCCCGCGCGCCATGGTCGCGGTCAGTGCGCCCAGCAGCAGCCCCGGCAGCGCGATGGTGCCGAGCGAGAGCTTCAGCCCGAGCAGCGCCACGATCCAGCCGGTGATGGTGGTGCCGACATTGGCGCCATAGATCACCCCGATGGCCTGCGGGAAGCTCATCAGCCCCGCGCCGACAAAGCCGATCACCGTCACCATGGTGGCCGAGGAAGACTGGATGACGGCGGTGGTCGCGGCCCCCGAGAGCGCCCCGGTCAGCGGCGAGGTGGTGAATCGGGCGAGGATAGCGCGCACCTGCCGGCTGGCGAGCTCGCGCAGCGCGCCGGTCATCGACTGCATCCCGAAGAGGAACAGCCCGATGCCGCCGAGAAGGCTCAGAACCTCGATGCTCATGCCATGATCTCCCGCGAAATCATCGCATTCGCGCAAATCCGCCGCAAGCGTGGCGCGGGGACGCAGCGACCTCTTGTTGGGGCGCAAAACCAGTGTAAGGGTCGATTCATCTCCTTCTTCTAGAGCTGATCACCACCATGGGACACAATGCCAAAGGCGCGCTTTTCGCGCTGCTCTCCTTCGCGCTCTATTCTGCCCATGACGTGGTGGTGAAGCTTCTTGGTGCGGTCTACAGCCCGTTTCAGATCGTGTTCTTCTCGGTGCTGCTAAGCTTCCCGCTGGTCAGCCTCATGCTGATCCGCGACACCACGCCGGGCCACCTCCGGCCGATCCACCCGTGGTGGACGGCGCTGCGCACCGTCTCGGCGGTGATCACCGGGCTTTGCGCCTTCTATGCCTTCTCGGTGCTGCCACTGGCGCAGACCTACGCCATCATCTTCGCGCAGCCGCTGCTGATCACCGTGCTGGCGATTCCCATCCTCGGCGAGCAGGTGCGCCTGCGCCGCTGGATCGCGGTGCTGGTGGGCCTTGCCGGGGTGATCGTGGTGCTGCGTCCGGGCGCGACCGAGCTGACGCTGGGCCATGCGGCGGCTCTGGTGGCGGCCTGCTGCGGCTCGCTGTCGTCCATCGTGGTGCGCAAGATCGGCCACGAGGAGCGCTCGGTGGTGCTGCTGCTCTACCCGATGATGACCAACTTCGTGATGATGGCCATCGCGCTGCCCTTCGTCTACCGGCCGATGCCCATCGAGCATCTCGGCGGGGTCGGCGTGATGGCGGTGCTGGCGCTGATCGCGTCCTTCGTGCTGATCGCGGCCTACCGCGCCGGCGAGGCGGTGATCGTGGCGCCGATGCAATATTCGCAGCTGCTCTGGGCGACGCTCTACGGCGCGCTGATCTTCGACGAATGGCCGGACCGGATGACGTTGGCGGGCGCGGTGCTGATCATCGGCTCGGGCGTCTATATCGTGCTGCGCGAGGGTCGGGGGAAGTCGTCCGAGAACACGCCGGTGCTGCGCACCCGCACCCGCTTCGAGACCGGCACCAGCCTGCGCATCGGGCCGCTTCTGAGGGCGATGCGGCGGCGCGAGAAAACCGTGCAAAAGACCGCGCAATGACCCTTGCCAAGGTCGGCGGGCTGGGGTATTCCGCCCGCCACGGTCGGAGTGTAGCTCAGCCTGGTAGAGCACTGTCTTCGGGAGGCAGGGGCCGGAGGTTCGAATCCTCTCACTCCGACCAATGAAACAAGGCGCCCCTCGGGGCGCCTTGTTCGTTTCTCGGCATCAGACAGGGTCGCTGGCTGCACTCCGACTCGGAGCGCGACGCCGCTGCGCCTCCTGTTGCCGGTCGCGCAGGCGGCGCAACCGGCGGGGGCATCCCGGCCTCAGGACGCCTCCTCGACCTCCGGCAGGGTGTAGCTCCGGTCGAGCACCGCCTGGCCGGGGCGGTAGATTCGCATCAGGAAGTTCCAGCCCTCGCTGATATCGACCCGGTTGGGCTTGTCTCCGCAGAGCTCTTCAGAGCCGAAATACGCGCTGAAGGTGCCATCGTCGTTCAGCGTCACGTTGCGATCGTTGACGATGTTGGTGTCGCTTTCCATGAACCCGTCGGCCCCGTACACCGTGATCGACCAGAAGGCATCGTTTGGCGGCACCTCATAGGTGGCGGTGTAGCAGGCCTCGGCAGAGGACGGGCCGGTATAGTTGATGTAGACCGCGTCCTTCTCGGGAAAGAGCCCCCAGGCACCGGCCATGGCAAGATGACGGGTCTCCTCGTTGACCTCGCCGCGCGGTCCCATCCAGTCCGGCTCGTACTGGCTGAACTTCTGGAACTCGGCCTCATAGCCGGTGCGCAGCGCGAGCATGCTCTCCACGTCCCATTGTGGTTCGGGAAAGAGGTCGTGGCTCGCTGCGTCGATGAGAAACCTGTTCTGCATCTCGTTCACCAGGGCCACATCTTCGGGATCGGCCGGGTCCATGATCTGGATCCGCATGATCAGCGAGACGTATTTGGTGTCGTCCGGGATCTCGTAGGTGCCGGGCTCGTAGAACACCGCCGGGGCGTAGTGGTCGTTGTCGATCACGAGGATCGAGAAATACCGGTCGTCGGGAAATTCCGGGATGGTGATCGTCGCGCCGCCCTCGGTATCGACGACCGACCCGGCATAGAGCGTGTCCCGGTTCATCCGCACCACGGACTGGGCGTCGAGCGGGGTCGGCTTGCGGATGTAATAGAAGCGATTCACGTCGCTTCCGGCGTTGAGCTGGAATTGCGCGAACGCCATGTCGGTCTCGGCCCGGATGTAGCTTTCCGGCGTGACCGTCTCCTCGGCCAGAGCCGGCGCGCCGGCGAGTGCGACAATACTAGCAGTTTTCAGAATGGTGTTCATTTGAACCTCCGCATGATCAGGTGAATGCCTGGCGTTGGGCCCCGGGGGCATCGTAGCCCCAGGGGGTCTAATTAATTGAAAGATAGCAGTATTTTGCCGCTAGGCCTAAAACTTCGCGGCGTTCCGGCCTTGATCGTCTGGACCGGCAGCGCCGTGGGCGCGGCTCACTGGCCAGCGGAATACCAGATCGGCGAGGTGTAGGCGCGCTCGGTCACCGTCATCGGCACGTCGTCGGTGAAGGCCGAGTCCTCGAAATAGGCCGCGTCATAGGCGGTCCAGCGCGGGGTCGGGATCTCGATCACGCGGGCATAGTAGAACGCGTCGAGCGCCGGATCGAACTCGGGGTCGCTCCAGACCGTGATGAGCTCGGGCGCACCGATGGTGTTGGTCCAGGTGGCATTCCCGACATCGACCGTATCGCCCACCGGTGGCAGCTTGCCGTCGTCGCCCGGGGCCCGGTCACCGGACCAGACCACGTCGAAGATCTTTTCCATCATCTCGCCTTCGGCATCGACCCAGCCCTTGATGATCTGGATGCGGTCGAGATTGCCCGAGAACGGATCCTTCAGCGCCGCGACGAGGAAGGTCGGCGCCTCGGCTCCCTCGGGGGCCGGCATCAGGTCGGCGCCCATGGGCACGCCCTTGGCATAGCCGATGGTGGCGGGGGTGCGCCCCAGCGCATCCGCTTCGCCGAACGCCCAGCCGCCGAAGAACCGCACCGAGATGCGGGTGCCGGTGGTGCCGTAGACCTCCTTGCGCTTCATCGCGTCCCAGATCGAGGCGCGGGTGTTCTCGTTGGCCCAGACCGCGGTCAGGCCGGACGCGCCGAGCTTCCAGTCTTTCACCGTGCGGCCCTCGAAATCGAAGGCGTTGCCGGTCGACCGCTCGGGCCCGGGCTCGGAGGCGGGGAACTTGCCGAAGAAGTTGTTCTCCTCGGTCGAGGAGATGCCGGTATGGTCGTCCGACGACCCCAGAAGGCCGAACTTGAACGGGTTGGCACCGAACTCGTCCTCGAGCTTGAGGCCGCGCTTCAGCGCCTCGCGGGCATACTCGTAGTCGAGCATGCCGGGCTCCTTGAGCACCACGTTGAGGTTGCCCTTGTCCCAGATCTCGAAATCCGCGAACTCGTCCGAGGGGGCGAGCGAGGGGTGCTGCTCCGAGGTGCCCTTGCTTTGGGTGATTTCGTAGAGCGGCTCCCAACGGGCGCGGTTGGCGGCCCACTCGGCGTCGATCGGCTGGCCGTCCGGGGTTTCGGTGGCGAACATCAGCCCGTTCGACAGGTTGCCGTTATGCGGGACGGCCAGAAGCCGACCGCCGGTCTTGTCCTCGAACGCCGCCATCCAGTCCCAGAGCTCGTTCGGGATCTCGGTGTCGAAGGTGGTCAGCGGGCGCACCTGATCCGCCAGCGCCTTGCCGTCGCGGTAGATCACGTTGCGGTGCAGGTTGTTGCCGCCGCCGTAATTCGATGTCCACTCATAGCCGATCAGCGCGGTGAAGATGCCGGGGTCGTCGTGGCCCTCGACGATCTCGGTCATCTTCTGCCACATGTCCATCTGCGTGTCCTTGTCGGTCATCGCTTCGGGGACCTTGCCCTCGCCCTGCAGGGTAATCATCTCCATGACCACCGCGGTGGCGGCCTCTCCACCCTGCTGCATGCCGTCATGCCAGCGTTTCAGGGTCGGGTCCGACATGAATTTAGGGTCACCGGCGTAGATGCTCGCGACCACGCCGAGGGCATCCGAGTGATCCGCCACCACCATCCAGTCATAGGGGCGCGAGAGCCTGACCTGCTGGCCGGTGCTCGAGGTGATCTCCTCGCCCTTGGCGTAGCGCAGCGCCTCGTCCGGGCCAACCCGCGTGCCGGCGCCGAACGCATCGGGCGACCACGAGGTGTGCAGGTGCTGCTCGCCCCAGAGCGGGCGGCTTGGGAAGCTGCGCCCGGCATAGGGCGAATAGCCCGGCTGGTTGAAGAAGCGCTCGATCTTCTCGGGGGTGATGGTGCCGGCGTCGGTGGTCACCTGCGCCGCAAGCGGCGTGGCCAGCAGCGCTGTGGACAGAAGCAATTTGGCGAAATGGCGTGTCACGATGAATCCCTCTCTCACTGAAATCGGTCGCGCTGGCGCGTTGAGTGGGCTCGTCGGAGATTTCGCGCTACCGGCGAGTCTCAGTCTGCTCAGGACTGTATAGAACCGCTGTGATCGGTCCAGAGATTTCAATGCGGTCCGTTCCGGGCCGATCGTCGCGGCACGGGGCGGAGCCCGTTGCTGCATGTCTGTCTCTGCAAGAGCTGCCGCAGTGACAGGGACGCGGAGAGGTCTGGATCAAGCGGGAGCCGGGGCCGCGACGGTGCTGAGAGCGGCCATTACCAGCGCAATCGCCGCGAGCCAGGCCCCGGTCACCCGGAAGGCGATGGCGAGCCACGCCTGCGGACGGCGGTCCCGGAGGAACTGGCTCAGCCCGTAGAGGCAGAACGGACCGAGATTTGCCCCGAGCACCGCGCCCGAGGTGGTGACCACGCGGTCCATCGTCGGGCCCGGCTCGGGCAGCGAGACGACGCCGAGCGCCCAGCCGCCGAGTGCCGAGATCGCCAGCACCAGCGGCGGCAGCTTGCCGGGCAGCAGCGCCGACAGCGCGCAGGCGGAAAAGGCGATGAGGTATAGCACCATGTCATAGGGCTTCGGTCCGCCGCCGAGGAAGATCCCGGCCAGCATGGCGGCAAGGATCGCGACAAAGGCATTGCGCGCGCGCTGCGGCGGCAGCCAACCGATCAGCAGGCCGAGCCCGACCACCGTCAGCGCCTGCGCCGGGGTGGTGTAGGGGTGTGCGATGCCGGTGTAGAACCCCTCGATCCCCGGCACCGGGTAATGCGCGAGGGCAGGGCTCGGCAGGACCGCGAGGGCGGCCCAGCCGAGATGTCTCCGGCGCATGCTCAGACGGCGCCGGTCAGGAAGCCGATGCCGGCGAGCGAGATCAGGGCCCCGGCCCCGCGCACCGCGATACGACCGGCGGGCCACTTCACCAGCAGGCCAAAGCCGATGCCGATCAGGTGCAGCAGGCCGGTGGCGATGACAAAGCCCACTGCGAAGGCAAAGGCATTGGCGCTGGCCGGCAGCTCGGTCCCGTGGGCATAGCCGTGGAAGATGGCGAAGGCACCGACCAGAACCGCCGAGACCCAGAGCGGCGGGCGTGCCGCCAGCACGATCATCAGGCCAAGTACCACCGCCGAGAGCGCGATGCCGGTCTCGATGGCGGGGACGGGAATCCCAAGGATGCCGAGCACCGCGCCGAAGGCCATGACGATGGGGAAGACCACCGGCAGCAGCCAGATCGCCGGCGCCCCGAGGAACGCGCCCCAGAGGCCCACCGCAACCATCGCGGCGACGTGGTCCCAGCCGAGAATCGGGTGGGTGAAGCCGCTGACGAAGCCGCCGCCGTAGCCGCTGCCGGTATGGGCGAGCGCGGGAAGGCCGAGGCTCGACAGGGCCGCTGCCAGCACGAAGACCAGGAAGGTTGCGCGGAATGTCATGGGCCGGTCCTTATCGATGCGGTCTGGCAGGAGAGTTTCCTGCCTGTTCAATCACATGCACAACCTGAGGGAAGGCAGGGCGCTTGTCTATCCGCGTTTGCCGAGCGCAGAGCCTCTGCGGCGATTGGTCCGCGTCTCTTCCGAGGTTCTGTCCTGTGCCCTTCAGATGGCGTGCAGCACGTCTCCGGGCGGGCAGGGCGGAGGGAAGGATTTCCCGTCCCGGCGAGGCTTTGTCGATCAATAAGAACAAATTCACATATCTGGACGTGACCGTGGGAGAGCGTTCTTGCTGCGCCGCATCC
The DNA here is from genome assembly GCF_059781815.1 of Salipiger sp. Lineage (NCBI taxonomy): Bacteria > Pseudomonadati > Pseudomonadota > Alphaproteobacteria > Rhodobacterales > Roseobacteraceae > Salipiger > Salipiger sp. Next base: position 14,818 of record NZ_JBYNAH010000016.1, read on the forward strand.
CCTGCGCCCTGTCCCATGCGGCGCGGGGACGGTGGACCTTTGTTCCGCGCCTGTCCGGCAGCGGCAGCGGCTTCGCCCTTGCAGCAGCGCCGCATTGGGCCAAGTAAGGCCTCAAGATTCCGCGAAAGGAGACATTTTGCGATGAAACACCAGATTCTTGGCCTTGCCACCGCCGCTGCCACCCTGATGGGCTCTGCCGCTCTTGCCGCGCCGCTCGGCCCGCTGATCGCCGCGCCCGAACTTGATGCCGCGCTGAAATCCGAAGACGCGCCGCTGGTTCTTGATATCCGGGGCGAGGCCTATGGCGAGGGCCATATCGAGGGCGCCGTCTCGGCCCCCTATGGCCTGTTCCGCGGCCCGGCGGAGAACCCCGGCCAGCTCGTGCCGGTCGAAAAGCTCGAAACCACCTACGAGTCGCTGGGGCTCGAACCCGGTGAGCCGGTGGTGATCGTCACCCAGGGCGCCACCGACACCGAGTTCGGCGCCGCGGCCCGCGTCTACTGGACGCTGAAGAGTTCGGGCTTCACCGAGCTGTCGATCCTCAATGGCGGCGCGCAGGCCTGGGTGAATGCCGGCCTGCCGGTCTCGACCGAGGCGGTCGAGCCGCAGCCGTCCGAGCTGTCGATCACCTGGGATGACACCTGGACCGCTGACACCGAAGAGGTGACCGCCGTGGTCGAGGGCACCGGCGACGCTGTGCTGGTCGACTCGCGCCCCGAGGATTTCTTCCTCGGCAAGAAGGCGCATGGCGCCGCCGCCAAGCCGGGCACCCTGCCGGGCGCGGTCAACTACCCCTACACCCGCTTCTTCCAGTCCGGGGCCACCGCCATCGGCCAGGTCACCGACGCGGCCGCGCTGCGCGATGCGCTGGGGCTCAGCGGTGACGAAGAGGTCGTGTCGTTCTGCAACACCGGCCACTGGGCGGCGACCAACTGGTTCGCGCTGAGCGAGCTGGCGCAGCTCGAAGGGGTCAAGCTCTACCCGGGCTCGATGGTCGAGTACTCGAAGAGCGGCGGCGAGATGGCCAATGCACCGGGCCTGATCCGCAACCTGATCAACCAGTTCACCGGCGGCAACGGATGAGCCAGACGGCAACCCCCGACACCCCGGCGCTCGCCGCCGGGGGCTGGTCGAAACGCGCCGGGCTGCTGCTCGGCGCGCTTGTCGTTGTGGCGCTGGTCGGGCTCTTTGCCGGAGCGCGCTATGGCATGATGCTGGCCATCGGGCTTGGCTTCGGCATCGCGCTCGAGGGCATGCGCTTCGGCTTTGCCGGCCCGTGGCGGGCGATGATCCTGCGCCGCGAGCCCTCCGGGGTGATCGCGCAGCTGCTGTCGATCGCGGTGGTCGCGGTGGTGGCAATCCCGCTGCTGGCCAGCCATCCCGGCGAGCTGGTCGGCGCGCAGGCCCCGGTGGGCTTTGCGATGATCGGCGGCGCCTTCGTCTTCGGCGCCTGCATGCAGATCGTGCTGGGCTGCGGCTCAGGCACGCTGGTCAATGCCGGCAGCGGCAACCCGGTGAGCCTGCTGGCGCTGCCCTTCTTCGCGCTGGGCAGCTTTGCCGGCGCGTGGAACCTGATCTGGTGGACCGATCTCGGCGCGCTGCCGATCATCACCTTCGGCGGCACCACGGGGCTGATCATCACGCTGGTGCTGATCGCGCTGGCGGTGGCGCTGTTCCTGTGGCGCGCCGCCCCCGGCGCGGTCAAGCTGAGCCGCCGCCACGCCATCGCGGCGCTGGTGCTGGCGGCGCTGGCGATCGGCAACCTCGTGGTCGCGGGCCAGCCCTGGGGCGTGGTCTACGGGCTCGGCCTCTGGGCCGCGAAGGGCTTCTCGGCGCTGGGCGGCGACCTCTCGGCCTCGACCTTCTGGGCCGCACCGGGCTCGATGGAGCGGGTGCAGGCCAGCGTGCTGACCGATTACACCTCGCTCACCGATATCGGCATCATCCTCGGCGCCTTCGGCGTCGCGGCATGGCGGCGTGGCGCGCTGTCGGCGGCGCTGCCGGGCTACCCGGCGCGGGCCTGGGTGGCGACGGTGGTGGCGGGCTTCCTGCTCGGCTACTCGTCGCGGCTGGCCTTCGGCTGCAACGTGGGGGCGTTCTTCTCGGGCATCTCCACCGGCAGCCTGCACGGCTGGGTGTGGTTCATTGCGGCCTTCGGCGGCGCGTTCTACGGCATCAAGCTGCGCCCGATCCTCGGACTGGAGGCGCGGACATGACCCGGGCCTTTACCGCCTCGCTGGCGCTCGCCTTCGTCGTGCTGCTGGTCGGCTTCGACCTCGCCAGCGCCGAGCTGAACCCCTACCAGGCGCCCGCCGCCTTTGCGCTGGGCTCGGGGGCCGTGGCCTCCGGCGGCTTCTGCGGAGCGCTGCCGAACTGATATTCGCAGACCGGCGGGCGCGCTTGCCGGTCTTCTGCCTGAGGTCTTGCCAGCGGGTGACGCCCGCCGCGCCATCGCCGGCCCGCGGGGTGGCGATCCGGCGGTCGATCCTCTCGGTTTATCCCTGCCAAGTCCGAAGGACCCCAACATGTCTCACCCAGCCTAACCAAATCGCCAGCCCGGGGGGCGGGCCGGCGATGGCGCGGCGGCCTGCGGCCTTGATTCCGCGCCGGGGCGGAGATCGAGCGTTGAACAGGCGATACGGGTTAAATCCGCCGCAGCGCCGCCAGCGCCACCACCGGGCCGGTGGCCACCCCGCCCGGAGCGCCGCCCGAAGGCTCGTCGGTGATCGCCAGGGTGGCGTTGAGCATCAGCGGGCGCAGGTCCTCGGGGATGGGCATCGCCGCCTGACCGGCGTCGGGCATCACCCCCAACGAGATCGGCGCGGCTTCGCCTGCGATCAGCCAGAGCTCGAAGTCTCGGCCCTCGGACGCAGGCTCGCCGCCCACCGAGACGCGCATCTCGCCGCGCGCCTCGTCGTAGAGCGCGGCCAGCCGCACCGCGCCGTCCTCCGAGACCATGTCGGAGACCCAGAGCGGCCCCGGCACGGTGCCCAGCGGCGCGCCGAACCACAGCACCGCCGCCAGCATCGCGGTTGAGAGCGCCCCGGCCGCGGCGATCCAGCGCCACGGCGACGCACGCCGTGCCTCGGGAAACAGCCGCCCCTCCAGCCCGCGCCACGCCGCGGCAGGCGGCGTGACCGGGGACAACGCATCGTTCAGAGGATCGAGGCGGGCCTCCCAGAGCGCCACCTCGGCGGCGAACGCCGTATCACGCGCGATCCGCGCCGCCACCGCGCCGCGCGTCGCGGCGTCGAGGGTGCCCAGCACGTATTCCCCAGCGAGGGCGATGTCGTCTGTCGAAAGGTCGGTCACGGCGAGAGGCAATTCCGCAGCTGGATCAGGCTGCGGCGCAGCCAGCTTCGCATGGTGTTGAGCGGCACCGAGTAGCGCTCGGAGAGCTCGAGATAACTTTCCCCCTCCACATAGGCAAGCCGCACCGCCTCTGCGCGCTCGGGCATCAGCCCGTCCATGCAGCCCTCGATGCGGCGTCCTTCCGACCGCGTGATCGCCGCGGCCTCGGGGTCAGGGCCGGGATCGACGACCTGCTCGGCGGCGTCCAGCGTATAGGCGCCGCTGCGCAGCGCGCGCAGACGGTCGATGGCGTGGTTGCGCGCCACGGTGTTGAGCCACGCGGCGGGGCTGGCCACGTCGGGTGCGAAGCGGTCGGCACTGTGCCAGATCTTGACGAAGACCTCCTGCAGCGCGTCCTCGGCCTCGCGCCGGTCCTTCAGCAGCTTCAGGCAGATGGCGAAAAGCTTCGGTGCCGCCGCATCGTAGAGCGCCTTGAACGCGCTGCGGTCGCGCAGGGCGACGCGGGCCAGAAGGTCCGAAAGATCGGCGGTTTGGGTGGTCATGACGGGTCGCGCAGCTCCGCAGGACGTTTTTTCCGCGGGGGGCGAAACTTTTTCTGCGCCCGCTCCGTCTCTTCCATCGTGACAATGACAGAGCGAGGTTAGGGTGACAACTGCAGGGTTGAAGACCGCCGTCATCGGCAGCGGCATCTCGGGGCTGGCCAGCGCGTGGCTGCTGGCGCCACATCAAGACGTGACCATCTTCGAGGCCGATGCCCGGCCCGGCGGCCATGCCCGCACGGCGGAGGTCGACGGGGTCTCGGTCGATACCGGCTTCATCGTCTGCAACCGGCGCACCTATCCGCTGTTTATCCCGATGCTCGAGCATCTGGGCGTCGAGCTTGCGCCGAGCGACATGAGCTTTGCCGCGAGCTTTGGCGGCGGCAAGCTGGAATACGGCACCACCCGCACGCTCGACCTTTTCGCGCAGCCGCGGCGGCTGGCCGACCCGGGGCATTGGCGGATGATCCGCGACATCCTGCGCTTCTTCAATGGCGCGCCCGACCACGTCAAACCCGGCGCCAGCATCGGCGAGCTGATCGCCGCGATGGGGCTGGGGCAGGAGTTCCGCGACCGCTTCCTGATGCCGATCTCGGGCGCGATCTGGTCAACGCCGACGCAAGACATGCTCGCGTTTCCCGCCGAGAGCTTCGTGCGGTTCTTCGAAAACCACGGCCTGCTGACGGTCAACGACCAGCCGCAATGGCTGACGGTGAAGGGCGGCTCGGCGCGTTATGTCGAGGCGATCCTCAAAGCGACGCAGGCCGAGCTGAGGCTCGGCTGCCCGGTCTGGCAGGTGCGCCGCGATGGCGAGGGTGTGATCGTGACCAGCGCGCGCGGAGAGGAGCGCTTCGACCGGGTGGTGATGGCGACGCATGCGCCGCAGAGCTTCGAGATGCTCGATCGGCCCGACCCGCAGGAACGCGCGATCCTGAGCGCCTTCCGCACAGAGCCCAACCGCATGGTGCTGCATTCCGACAGGCGCCTGATGCCGCGCACGCGCAAGATCTGGTCCTCGTGGAACTATGTCACCGAGGCCGAGCAGATGCTCACCGACCGCCCGATCAGCCTGTCCTACTGGATGAACCGGCTGCAGCCGCTGGGCACCGACCGGCCGCTGATCGTCACGCTGAACCCCGAGATCGAGCCGGTGAATGTCCATGACGAGGCGGTACTCAACCACCCGCAATTCGACGCGGCCACGCTCTCGGCGCAGGCGCGCCTGCCCGAGATCCAGGGCCGCGGCGGGGTCTATTATGCCGGTGCCTGGACGCGCTACGGCTTCCACGAGGACGGCGTGCTCTCGGCGCTGCGGGTGGCGCAGGCGATGGGCATCGACTGGCCGCTCGGCGCCGATCCCTGGGGCGGCAGCGCCTCGGTCGAGGCGGAGGGCACGCTGGAGGCGGCGGAATGACCGATCTCTGGCAGGGCGCCTTGGTGGATTGCCGGATCTGGCATGCCCGCAAGGGCGATGTCGACCGCGAGTTCCGCTACCGTGCCAGCTATCTGGCACTGCCGGTGGACGATTTCGAGGAGCAGCGCCTGCCGATCCGGCCCGACAGGCGCGGCCTCTGGTCGGTTCGGCCGGGCGATTACGGCCAGCGCGATGGTGCCTCGATGGGCGCCTTCATCCGGTCCCAGCTGGCCCCCGTGGGGCTGGCCCATTGCGAGGTGACGCTGGTCACTATGCCGCGCTCGCCGTTCTACGGCTTCAACCCGGTGAGCTTCTGGCTGGCGCGCGACCGAGACGGGCTGCGCGCGGTGCTGGCGGAGGTGTCGAACACCTTTGGCGAGCGGCATTTCTATCTCTGCCACCACCCCGACAACCGCCCCATCGACCGCTCGGACCGGATCACCGGGCAGAAGATCTTTCACGTCTCGCCCTTCCTGCCGCGCGAGGGGCAGTACATCTTCCGCTTCGATCCCGGCCCCGACCGCTTCGGTGCCTGGGTCGACTGGATCGGCGAGGGCGGAGAGGTTAAGCTTCAGACCTCGATGAGCGGCCCGGCGCGGGCGCTGACCCGCTCTGCGCTGACCCGCGCCAAGTGGCGCCACGCCTTTCAGGCGCAGAAGGTGATTGCGCTGATCCATTGGCAGGCGCTGAAACTTGTTCTGCGGGGCGTCCGCGTTATCTCGAAACCAGACCAGCTCGCGCGGCGAGGTTCGGAAGCGACAGGGAATGTGGGGCACGATGTTTGAACGCCAGATCGAAAGCAAACTGCTGAGTTCTCTCGACAAGATCGAGTATGGAAGTCTTGAGCTGACAACGCCGGACGGCAAGGTGCGGCACTTCGAGGGCCGGCAGCCGGGGCCCGCGGCGGACCTGACCATCGCCGACTGGCGCGCGGTGCCGGCGGCGGCAGCGAAGGGCGATGTGGGGCTCACCGAGGCCTATCGCGACGGCTGGTGCGACAGCCGCGATCTCGCCGCCTTCCTGGTCTTCGGGCTGAAGAACGAGGAGGCGCTCGAGCCGTTCCTCTATGGCCGCGCGTGGCAGAGCCTGCTGATCCGGGCGCTCTACATCTTCAACCGCAACACCAAGCGCGGCTCGCGGCGCAACATCCAGGCGCATTACGATCTCGGCAATGATTTCTACAAGCTCTGGCTGGACGAGACGATGACCTACTCCTCGGCGATCTTCTCGCCCGAGGACGCGGCCAGTGCCGATCCGCTGGTGCCGGCGCAGCACCGCAAGTACGACCGCATCCTCGACGGGCTCGGCGCGCAGTCGGGGCGGGTGCTCGAGATCGGCTGCGGCTGGGGCGGCTTTGCCGAGCGAGCCATGCAGCGCGGGGATTTCGCGCCCAAGGGGCTGACGCTTTCGCATGAGCAGGCCAGCTTCGCCCGCGAGCGTCTGGGCCGCGAGGCCGAGATCGTGCTGCAGGATTACCGCGACGAGTACGGCACCTTCGACCACGTGGTCTCGATCGAGATGTTCGAGGCGGTGGGTGAGCGCTATTGGCCGACCTATTTCGAGAAGGTCGCCCACGTGCTGAGCCAGAAGGGCCGGGCGATGATCCAGACCATCACCGTGGCCGACCGCTATTTCGACCGCTACCGCGCCGGCGGCGACATGATCCGCAGCTTCATCTTCCCGGGCGGCATGCTGCCCTCGCCGCCGGTCTTCGAGGAGGTCGCCGGCAAGGCCGGGCTGCGCGTCGAGGACAACCACGCCTTCGGGCTCGATTACGCCCGCACCCTGCGCGACTGGCTGGCCCGCTTCGACGCCAAGCTGGCCGAGGTGCGTGCCCTCGGCTTCGACGAGGGCTTCATCCGGGTCTGGCGCTTCTACCTCGCCGCCTGCATCGCCTCGTTCGAGACCGGGCGCACCAACGTGCACCAGTACCGGCTGGCCCATGCCTGAGGCACCGCGCATCTGGATCATGGGCGCCTCCGACGGAATCGGCGCCGAACTGGCCCGCGCCTATGCACGGCGCGGTGCGAGGCTGGTGCTCTCGGCGCGCTCGGAGGAGCCGCTGCACAAGCTGGCCGACGAAATCGGCGGCGCCGAGGTGGTGACGGCGGATGTCTCCGATCTCGGGAGCCTGCAGGCGGCGGCGGACAAGATCGCCGAGGGCGGGCTGCTCGACCGCGCCATCACGCTGGCGGCGCTCTACGATCCCGGCAAGGTGATGGAGATCGACCTGGACTTTGCCGCCAAGATCGTTGCCGTGAACCTCACCGGCACCTTCCACTTCGCCCGCGTCGCCGAGCCGCTCTTGTGCGATGGCGGCGATCTGGCGCTGACCGGGTCGGTCGCGGGCTATGTCGGGCTGCCGCAGGGGCAGATCTACTCCGCCTCCAAGGCCGGGGTGATCAACCTCGTGGAAAGCCTGCGTGCCGAGCTGGCGCCGCGCGTCAACGTGCGGATGATTTCGCCCGGCTTCGTCGATACGCGGCTGACCGCGAAGAACGATTTCGACATGCCGGCGGTGATCCAGCCGGAGGACGCGGCGAACCGCATCGTCAAGGGGCTCGACGGCAAGCGCTTCGAGGTGCATTTCCCGCGCCGGCTGACGCTGTCGCTGAAGCTGCTGCGGATGCTGCCCTACGCAATCTCGATGCGGCTGACCCGCAAGCTGGTGCAATGAGCCGGGCCCTGGCGCCGCTGGTGTTGCTGCTGGCGCTCGCCTTCGCGCTCTCGCCCACGGTGACGGGCGGGTTTCCCGGCTTTTCGCCGACGCAATTCCCGGTGGTGCAGTCGTTCTGGCCGGTGCAGCCGGTGGGCTGGGCGTTCTCGATCTGGGGGGTGATCTTCCTGCTGCTGATCGCCAGCGCGGGCTATGGCCTCTGGCGTCACCGGCTCGATCCAGACTGGCAGCCGATGCGGGCGCCGCTGGCGGTGAGCCTCGGGCTTGGCATGTTCTGGGTCGTGGCCGCGCAGTGGCAGCCGGTGCTGGCCACGGTGATGATCATCTTCATGGCCGCCGCCGCCACCGAGGCGCTGATGCGCGCGCCGCACGCTCTGACGGCGCGGGGGCCTGTCGGCCTCTACGCGGGCTGGCTGACCGCGGCGGCGGGCGTCGCCATGGGGGCGAGCCTCAGCGGCTACGGCGTCATGAGCGCGCAAGCGGCGGCGCTGGTGCTGCTCACGCTGCTCTTCGCGATCGCGGGTTTCGTGCTGTGGCTGCGGCCCGGATCCTATGCTTACGCTTTCGGGGTGGGCTGGGCCTATATGGGCGTCATCGTCGCCAATCTCGAGGTCTCCAACACGCCCGTGATCGCGCTGTCGGCGGCGGGCATCGCGCTGGTGGTGGCGGTCCCGCTGCTGCGGCGGGCGGGACCGGCCTAATGACTGTTTCAGCCGTGGATCCAGCGGGTGATCGTCAGCCCCGCCCAGGCCGAGCCGCCGGTCAGCGCCGCACCCCAGAGCGAGTCGGTGATGACCTGCTGGTAGCTCCAGCCCTTGAGCGTCGCGAGGTTGGTGAACTCGTAGGTGCCGTAGCACATCAGCCCCAGCAGCGCGCCGCCGAGCAGCGCCTGCGCCGGGCGGCCGGTGGCCAGCGCCGGCACCGAGACGAAGTAGAGCAGGCCGACGATGTAGAAGGCATAGAACAGCCCCGCCGGGCCAAGCCGCAGCGGATCGGCGAGCATGTCGCCCACGTGGCGCTCGAAGACCGGTTTGATGATCGTGGTGATGCCGATGATGTCGATCACCAGAAAGATGATCAGGGTCGAGGCGTAGAGGGTGACAAGCTGCATCGCGTTTCTCCTGCGGTTTTCCAAGGAACGAGTCGCGCGCGCGAAAAGTTGCGCCTTGCGGCTAAGTCAGGGCGCTGCCGCGGAAACGATCTCGAACGGGAGGGTGACATGGCCAGTTTTGCGATCCTGAACGGTCTCGCGCCTAATGGGACGGCTGCGGGCGGTTCGGCCGTCTCGGGGGGCTGAGCGCATGGCGAAGATGCGCAAGAAGGTCGATTTGCCGCAGAAGATCTGCGCCTGCTGCGGGCGCCCCTTCGCATGGCGGCGCAAATGGGCGCGTGACTGGGACGCGGTGAAGTACTGCTCCGACCGCTGCCGCAGCGAGGCGAGGGCCGGCGCATGACCGAGACGCTGCGCTTCGTGCTGGGCGACCAGCTGACCCGCTCGCTGTCGTCGCTTTCGGATCTCGACGCCGAGAAGGACGTGGTGCTGATGGTCGAGGTCGGCGACGAGACCAGCTATGTCCGTCACCACCCGCAGAAGATCGCGCTGATCCTCTCGGCCATGCGCCACTTCGCCGAGGAACTGCGCGCGAAGGGCGTCACGGTCGATTACGTCAGGCTCGATGAGGACAGGAACAGTCACAGCTTTTCGGGCGAGCTCGAGCGCGCGGTGAAGCGCCACAAGCCCAGGCGCATCGTCGCCACCGAGCCCGGCGAATGGCGGGTCTGGGAGATGATGCGCGACTGGGAGAGCGATCTCGACCTGCCGGTGGAGATCCGCGAGGACGACCGGTTCTATTGCTCGCGCGACGAGTTCGCCAAGCTGGTCGACGACAACAAGACCGGGCGGATGGAGTATTTCTATCGCGAGATGCGCCGCCGGACGGGGCTCTTGATGAAGGAGGGCGAGCCGGCGGGCGGGGCGTGGAACTTCGACGAGGAGAACCGCAAATCGCTGCCCAAGGGGCTCGAGACGCCGCACCGGATGCGCTTTCGTCCCGACGAGATCACGCAGGAGGTGCTCGACCTCGTCGCCGCCCGCTTTGACAACCATTTCGGCGATCTCGAGGGCTTTGGCTGGGCCGTCACCCGCGAGGAGGCGCTGCGGGCGCTGCGGCATTTCGTGGCCGACTGCCTGCCGACCTTCGGCGACTATCAGGACGCCATGAAGACTGGCGAGGATTACCTCTTCCACGGGCTGATCTCGCCTTACCTCAATATCGGGCTTCTGACGGCGCAGGAGGTCTGCGAGAAGGCCGTGCAGGCCTATGCGGATGGCGAGGTGCCGCTCAACGCGGTGGAGGGCTTCGTGCGGCAGATCCTTGGCTGGCGCGAGTTCGTGCGCGGCATCTACTGGACCGAGATGCCCGACTACGTGGAGAGCAATTTCCTCAACGCCAAGCGCGACCTGCCCGAGATGTACTGGGGCGCCGAGACGAAGATGCGCTGCATGTCGGAATGCATCGGCGCGACGCGGCGCAACGCCTATGCGCATCACATCCAGCGGCTGATGGTGACCGGCAATTTCGCCCTGCTGGCCGGGGTCGAGCCGCGCCAGATCGAGCAATGGTATCTCGAGGTCTATGCCGATGCCTTCGAGTGGGTCGAGTTGCCCAACGTGCATGGCATGGTGATGCACGCCGATGGCGGGCGGCTGGGCTCAAAGCCCTATGCCGCCTCGGGCGCCTACATCAACCGCATGTCGGACTACTGCAAGAATTGCGACTACAGCCTCAAGCAGAAGACCGGCAAGGAGGCCTGTCCGTTCAACTATCTCTACTGGAATTTCCTGATCGAGAACGAGGACAAGCTCGGCGACAATCACCGCATGGGGCTGATCTATGGCAGCCTGCGCAAGAAAAGCGAGGCCGAGCGCGAGGAGATCACGCGCTCGGCCAAGGCCTTTCTCGATGGCGGCGACTGGCCCTGAGGGCCGCGCCTACTCCGCCGCGATACCGTCGGTGAACTGCAGCCGGGCGAGCCGGGCGTAGAGCCCGTCCTCGGCCACCAGCGCGTCGTGGCTGCCCTGCGCCACCACGCGGCCCTGATCCATGACGATGATGCGGTCGGCCTTCTTCACGGTGGCAAGGCGGTGCGCCACGATGATCGTGGTGCGGCCCTCGGCCAGACGGTCGACGGCGGCCTGCACGGCGCGCTCGCTTTCCGCGTCGAGCGCCGAGGTGGCTTCGTCGAGCAGCAACACCGGCGCGTCGCGCAGGATGGCGCGGGCGATGGCGATGCGCTGCTTCTGGCCGCCCGACAGCATCACGCCACGCTCGCCCAGCCAGGTGTCATAGCCTTCGGGCAGCGCCGAGACGAAGCCATGCGCGGCGGCGGCCTTGGCGGCCTCCTCGATCTCGGCATCGGTGGCGTCGGGGCGGCCGAAGCGGATGTTCTCGCGCGCCGAGGCGGCGAAGATCACCGGATCCTGCGGCACCAGCGCGATATGCTTGCGGAAGGCATCGCGCGACAGGGTGTCGAGCGCCACGCCGTCGAGCGTCACCTGGCCCGCATCGGGATCGTAGAAACGCTGGATCAGCTGCACGATGGTGGTCTTGCCGGCCCCCGAGGGTCCGACCAGCGCCACGGTTTCGCCGGGCCGGATGGTCAGGTCGAGATCGGCCAGTGCCGAGACATCGGGGCGCGACGGGTAGGAGAACTGCACGTGCTCGAAGCCGATCTCGCCGCGCACCGGGGCGGGCAGGGCGGCGGGCTGGGCCGGATCGGTGATCGCGTCCTCGGTGTGCAGAAGCTCGACAAGGCGCTCGGTGGCGCCGGCGGCGCGCTGAAGCTCGCCGAAGATCTCCGACAGCGCCGCCACGGCGCCGGCCACCATCACCGAGTAGATCACGAACTGCACCAGCGCGCCCGGGCTCATGTTGCCGGCGCGCACGTCCCACGCGCCCATCCAGAGCACGCCGACGATGCCGGTGAAGACGAGGAAGATCACGATGGCGGTCATCAGCGCACGCACCCAGACCCGGCGGCGGGCGGCGTCGAAGCTCTTCTCGGTGACCTCGGCAAAGGCCCCGCGCGAGATCGCTTCGTGGGTGAAGGATTGCACCGTCTGCACCGCCTGCAGCGCCTCTGCGGCGTTGCCGGAAGAGGCGGCGATCCAGTCCTGGTTCTCGCGGCTGAGCTTGCGCAGGCGGCGGCCCAGCGTGAGGATCGGGACGATGACGATGGGGACAAGCAGCAGCACCAGCGCGGTGAGCTTGGCCGAGGTCAGCAGCATCAAGGCCAGCCCGCCCACAAAGATCAGCATGTTGCGCAGCGCGATCGAGACCGAGGATCCGATCACCGACAGGATCAGCGTGGTGTCGGTGGTGATCCGGCTCAGCACCTCGCCGGTCATGATGCGCTCGTAGAACACCGGCGAGAGGCCGATGACCCGGTCGAACACCGCCTTACGGATATCGGCCACGACGCGCTCGCCCAGCCGCGTCACCAGCGCGTAGCGCGCGGCGGTGCCGATGGCGAGCAGCCCGGCGAAGCCGAGGGCTGCGAGGAAGTAGCGGTCGAGCAGCGCGCCGTCCTGCGCGTTGAAATTGTCGATCACGCGGCGGACGGCCATCGGCAGGGTCAGCGACACCGTCGCGGTGGCGATGAGCGCCAGCGTGGCGGCGACGATCAGCGCCTTGTAGGGCGCCATGTAGGGCCAGAGCGCCGCAAGCGATCCGAGCTTGCGGGATTTGTCTCGCTCCTCCGCCACTGCGGATGCGGGGTTACCGTGGGCCATTGCTCCTCCTGTCCTGCGCCGAGCCGTTTTGCCATGAAAGGCGCAGGATTCAAGCCGCGCAATGCCGCAGAGGGCGGTAAATCCGACTTATTTCCGGCCAGCGGCGCTCGCAGGGGGAAGGATTCGCGCTTTGGGAGTGTCTGGAGCGGGCGACGGGAATCGAACCCGTATCTCTTGCTTGGAAGGCAAGGGTCTTACCATTACACAACGCCCGCTCGGCTGAGAGGCTGGATATTTCATGGGCGCGAGAGCGTCAAGCCGGGTCTTGGCGGCGGCTTTGCCGGGCCTGCCGCACAGGCTAGGGTGGCGGGATGGAGTTGCTGATCGTGTACCACAGCCGCACTGGCGGCAGCCGTCAGATGGCCGGGGCCGCCTATGAGGCCGCGCAGGAGGAATGCGCGACGCGGCTGCTGCGCGCCGAAGAGGCCGGGCCAGAGGATCTCTTGCGGGCGCAGGGCTACCTTTTCTGCGCGCCGGAGAACCTCGCGGCGCTGTCCGGCGCGATGAAGGAGTTCTTCGACACCTGTTACTACCCGGTGCTCGGCCGCATCGAGGGCCGGCCCTATGCGCAGATGGTCTGCGCGGGTTCGGATGGCGAGAACGCGGCGCGGCAGACCGCGCGCATCGCCACCGGCTGGCGGCTGCGCGAGGTGCAGCCGCCGCTGATCGTCTGCACCGATGCGCAGAGCCCGGAGGCGATCCTTGCGGAAAAGACCATCTCCGAAGAGGATTTGACGCGCTGCCGCGAGCTCGGCGCGGCGCTGGCGGCGGGACTCGCCATGGGGGTGTTCTGAGATCAGGACCGGAGACGCCGGCAAGGATGCGCCGGAGCGCCGCGAAGGGGCCGGCTGCGGCTGTGCGCGGGCGCGATCCGGTGTAGGTTTCCCCAAGAGCGGATTCAAACATCACCGACAGGAGACCTGCCATGTTCCATCGCCTGCGCGCGCTCGCTTTGGCCTTGCTGATCGCCTCCGCGGCCATCCCTGCGGCGGCGCAGGACCGCGCCGCGGTCGAGCGCCAGTTTCGCGGCTGGCTCGAGCAGACGGTCTGGCCGCGCGCCCGCGCCGAGGGCGTCTCGCGCGGGACCTTCGAGGCGGCCTTTGCGGGCGTGGCGCTGGACTGGGATCTGCCGGATCTGGTGCCGCCGGGAGCCAAGGCGCAGACGCCGAAGCAGCAGCGGCAGGCCGAGTTTGGCGCGCCGGCGAAGTATTTCTCGCGCGGCTCGCTTGATGGTGCGACTTCTGTCGGGCGGCGCATGGCGCGGCAGCACGCGCAATCTTTGGCGGCGGTGGAGCGCGCCACCGGTGTGCCGGGGCGCATCATCCTCGGCGTCTGGGGGCGCGAGAGCGGCTACGGGCAGGTGGCGATCCGCCACGATGCCTTCCGGGTGCTCGGCACCAAGGGATTCATGAGCACCCGCGCGGGCTATTTCACCGACGAACTGGTGGCGGCGCTGCGCATCGCCGAGGCCGGGCACGTCAATCCGCGCAGCATGAAGAGCAGCTGGGCCGGGGCGCTGGGCCAGCCGCAATTCATGCCGTCGAACTTCCTGAAGTATGCCGCCGACGGCAATGGCGACGGCCATGCCGACATCTGGAATTCCGAGGCCGACACCATCGCCTCGATCGGCACCTACCTCGCCCGCCACGGCTGGCAGGCGGGGCGCGACTGGGGTTTCGAGGTGCGGGTGCCCGCCTCGGTCTCCTGCACACTGGAAGGCCCCGATCAGGGGCGGCGGATCGCCGACTGGGCGGCGATGGGGATCACGAGGGTCTCGGGCAAGCCCTTCCCCGAAAACGAGGCGCGCGGCGAGGGGTTTCTGCTGATGCCCGCCGGTCGGCACGGGCCGGCGTTTATCGTGACGCCGAATTTCTACGTGCTGAAGGACTACAACATGAGCGATCTCTACGCGCTCTTCGTCGGCCATGTGGGCGACCGCATCCAGTATGGCATGGGCGATTTCGAGGCACGCTGGGGCGATGTCGGGCGGCTTTACCGCTCGGAGATCGCCGCCATGCAGCGCGGGCTTGAGGCGCGCGGCCATGACGTGGGCGGCGCCGATGGCTTGCCGGGCTTCAAGACACGGCGCTCGATCGGGCGGTGGCAGGAGGCCAACGGCCGCCCCGCCACCTGTTTCCCCGAGCGCGCGATGACGTCGGCGCTGGGCGGCTGAGCCGCCCCCGCGCCACGGCGTTCAGAGCCGCTCGATGGCCAGCGCGATGCCCTGACCGCCGCCGATGCACATGGTGACGAGGGCGCGCGTGCCGCCGATGCGCTCGAGCTCGTAGAGCGCCTTGACCGTGATGATCGCGCCGGTGGCGCCGACCGGGTGGCCGAGCGCGATGGCGCCGCCATTGGGGTTCACCTTGGCCGGGTCGAGGCCCAGCTCGTTGTTCACCGCCAGCGCCTGCGCCGCGAAGGCCTCGTTCGATTCGATCACATCGAAATCCGCAGCGCTCAGCCCGGTGCGTTCGAACAGGGCGCGCACCGCCGGAATCGGGCCGACGCCCATCACCTCGGGGCGCACGCCGGAATGGGCGTAGCCGAGGATGCGGGCGCGCGGTTTCAGCCCGGCGGCTTCGGCGGCGGAGGCACGGGCCAGCACCAGCGCCGCGGCGCCGTCATTGATGCCGCTGGCATTGCCCGCGGTCACCGTGCCGTCCTTCTCGAAGGCGGGGCGCAGGCCGGCGAGGGTCTCGGGTGTCGTTTCCTTGGGGTGCTCGTCGGTGTCGAACACCACGGTGCCCTTGCGCGAGGCGATTTCCACCGGGACGATCTGCTCCTTGAAGAGCCCTCCGGAGATGGCGCGGGCGGCGCGCGCCTGGCTCTCGGCAGCGAAGGCATCCTGCGCCTCGCGGGTGATGCCGTGCTCGCGCGCCACGTTCTCGGCGGTGACGCCCATGTGGCCGGTGCCGAACGGGCAGTTCAGCGCGCCGATCATCATGTCGACGGTGCGGATGTCGCCCATCTTCTTGCCCCAGCGCTGGTCGGGGTTGATGAAGGGCGCGCGCGACATGCACTCGGCGCCGCCGGCCAGCGCGAAATCGGCATCGCCCAGCATCAGCGACTGGGTGGCCGAGATGATCGCCTGCACGCCGGAGCCGCAGAGCCGGTTGACGTTCATCGCCGGCACCGTCTCGGGTGTGCCCGCCTGCATCGCCGCGACACGGCTGAGATACATGTCGCGCGGCTCGGTGTTGATGATGTGGCCAAAGACCACCTGGCCGATCTGGCCGCCCTCGACGCCGGCGCGCTCCAGTGCCGCCTTGGCCGCGGTGGTGCCAAGCTCGATCGGCGGCACGCCGGCGAGGGCGCCGCCGAAGGTGCCGATGGCGGTGCGCGCGCCGCTCAGGATGACGATATCGTCTGACATGGGGACCTCCTCAGATCTCGGGTTGCGCGGAGGATGACGCGGCTGGGCGGCCTTGTCAGCCGCTACGTCCCGTCACGCGGCGGGCCGGAGGGCGGTTGGCCGGAGATCGGCGGCAGCGTCTCGTTGACCACGCGCACCTCGCGCTGCGGGAAGGGAATCGAGATGCCGTTGTCCTTGAACGCGTCCCAGAGCGCCAGATAGACATTGCCGCGGATGTTGGTGAGGCCGCCGGTCGGGTCGGAGATCCAGAACCGCAGGATGTAGTCGACCGAGCTGTCTCCGAAGCCGACGATATGGCAGACCGGAGGGCGGTCGCTCAGCACGCGATTGACCGAGAGTGCCGCCTCGACGGCAATCTTGCGCACCAGATGGGGATCGTCGCCGTAAGAGGTGCCGAAGAAGATGTCGAGCCGGACGAAATCGTTGGAATGCGACCAGTTCACCACCTGCCCGGTGATCAGGTCCTCGTTGGGGATCAGGTATTCCTTGCCGTCGCGCGTGGTGATCGAGACGTAGCGCGCGCCAAGCGCGTTGATCCAGCCGAACGTGTCGTTCAGCGAGATCACGTCGCCGGGCTTCACCGACTTGTCGAGCAGGATGATGATGCCGCTGACGAGGTTCGAGACCACCTTCTGCAGGCCGAAGCCGAGGCCCACGCCGATGGCACCCGAGAGGAAGGCAAGGCCGGTGAAATCCACGCCAACGAGCTTCAGCGCCATGTAGAGCGCGGCGCCGTAAAGCGAGACCTGCAGGAATTTCACCGCCAGCACCTGCATCGAGGGGCTGAGATTGCTGTTGCTGCGGATTCTCGCGGCGCTTGTTCCGGAGACGAACCGCGCCAGCGCCACCAGCACGGCCAACACCAGAAGCCCCTGCAGGATCAGCCAGGCCGAGAGCCGGCTCTCGCCAAGCTCGATGGCGACATTGTCGAGCACCGCCGCGGTTTCCTCGCTCAGCCCGAGGATCCAGATCGTCACCCAGATCCACGCCCCGTAGCGCAGCAGGCTGCGCACCGCCGGGTTGCGGATCAGCCGCGTGCCGAGCGCGATGCCAAGCCAGGCGCTGGCGAGTTTCGCAATGATGATCAGCAGATAGGACCGCGACGGCCAGGTGACCTGTTGCATGATCCCGATCACGTGCCAGATCAGGATCACGAAGAAGATCATCCGCAATCGCCGCTGCAGCACCAGCAGCATACGGATGCGCCATGTGGGCCAGCCCTCGCGCGTGCGCATCCATTCGCGCATTTTCGGGCTCACGACCTGCGCGATCAGGTGGGCGATGAGGAACAGCGTCAGCGCGATGCCGAGCTGATAGAAATTCCACGGCCGCACGAAGGTGGTGAAAAAGCTCTCGGCCTGCGCCAGCGCCTCGAGCGCGGTGCTTTGCAGGGTATCGAGCGGGGCCTGCCCGACCTGCGCCGGGATCATCTGCGCAACCTCGTCATCACGAGAGACAGAGTTGCACCGGCAGGGCTGCGGGGCAAGCGTCTCGCGGTCACCGTTGGGCGAGGATGGTCAGGGCGGAGCTCGAATCGCCGTGCGGCACCGCCATCAGGGCAAGGATGCCGAGCGCTGCGATCAGCGTCAGGGTGAGAGCGTTGAGAGGGTCCTTCATGGCGGTGTCTCCGTGGATTCGCAGACATACGCGCAGAGCGCGGCAAGGGTTCCATGCGTCGGACCGGCGCCGCTCTGTCGGGAGAATACCCAACACCGCCCGCATCTTCCCGAAGGAAGCGAATGCCCTGACGATGTTGGTGCAGTGGTGAGCCGTGCAGGATTCGAACCTGCGACCCACTGATTAAAAGTCAGTTGCTCTACCAACTGAGCTAACGGCCCACTGTGGGGCGGCTTCTAGAAATTACGGGGGGTGGGGTCAAGCACATTCTTACAGATTTCTGACAGGAAATTTTCGCGGCTCTGGAAAGGGTCCTGCAACGCGCGTATATGCGCGCCATGGAACACACGCGCGAACCCCTGTCCTTCATGAAGATGCACGGCCTCGGCAACGATTTTGTCGTGCTCGACGGGCGTGCGCGGCCGATCGAGGTGACGTCGGGTCTGGCCCGCGCCATCGCCGACCGCCATCGCGGCGTGGGATTCGATCAGCTCGCCCTGATCGAATCCGGCGCGGGCGACGCGCGGCTGACCTTCTACAACGCCGACGGCTCGACCGCCGGGGCCTGCGGCAACGCCACCCGCTGCATCGCGCGATTCCTGATGGATGAAAGCGGCAAGGACCGGCTCACCCTCGTCACCGAGCGCGGCCAGCTCTTCGCGCGGGATGCGGGAAACGGGCTCACCTCGGTCAATATGGGGCACCCGCAGCTCGACTGGCAGGACATTCCTCTGGCCTCCGAGATGGACACGCTCGAGCTGCCCATCGAGGGTAAGCCAGTGGCCACCGGCATGGGCAACCCGCATTGCACCTTCTTCGTCGAGGATGCCGAGGCCATCGACCTCGAGACCTTCGGGCCGCGATTCGAGCATCACCCGCTCTATCCGCAGCGGACCAACGTGCAGGTGGCGAGCCTGATCGGCCCGGATCACCTGCGCATGCGGGTCTGGGAGCGCGGCGTCGGCGTGACGCTGTCCTCGGGTTCGTCCTCCTGCGCCACCGCGGTGGCGGCGGCGCGGCGCGGGCTGACCGGGCCCAAGGTGACGCTCGAGCTTGACGGCGGCACGCTGCAGATCGACTGGCGCGACGATGGCGTCTGGATGACGGGTGCCACCGCGCATGTGTTCGACGGCAGCTTCGGGCCCGACTGGCTGGAGGCGGCCCGATGAGCGCGCCCAAGTTCACCACGCTGGGCTGCCGGCTCAACGCCTATGAGACCGAGGCGATGAAGGCGCTGGCCGAGGAAGCCGGCG
>NZ_JBYNAH010000313.1:0-4141 GCF_059781815.1 Salipiger sp.
CTTGGTGATGCCATCCGCCGCGGCGATGGCACCGGTGTAGAGCGCGACAAGGGCGGCGCCGACGATGGCTGTTCGTGTCCCGTTCATGCGTTGCCTGCCCGGGCGAAGCCCTCGAAGAATGCGTCAAACCGAGGCGAATGATCGGCCAGCTGATCAACCACGTCAAGAGTCTGCGGCGAAAGGCGCGCTCCCATGCGCTCGCGCATCGCGGCCCAGTCTGCGCTGCGGGCGGAGCCTTCGGCGAACAGCGCCTCGGAGAGTTCGCGCAGAGGAGCGACGCGCTGGGCGCGCTGGAAGCGCATCCGGCCACCGGCCAGCGGCTTGTTGAACGGCTTGCCGCCGATCACCGAGGCGTGCCAGTTGCAGACGAGGAAATCGTGGTAATCGTCGGCCACCGAGAGGGTCTCGCCGCTTTCGACGGCGAAGAGATGGGTCTCGCGGTCGAGCCAGATCGTCCACAGCGGCGGCGGCACCTCGCCGGCGTAGCGCAGGGCGATGCAGATCTCGGCCAGCAGGTCGGAGTTCTGGTCGAGATAGGCCAGGTTGCCGGCGAAGTAGAGGCTGTTGATCGCCTCCTCGTCGAGCCCGGGATCCTGACGGCCATATTCGCTGAGGTAGAACACGATGTGCGTGAGCTCGTAGGCGGCCTTCTTGTTCGGCAGCGCGAAGGTCTGCGAGCGGGCGCAGAAGGCGCGCAGCCGGTCGGCCAGCCCCTCGTCGTCTTCGCTCACATGGCCGCGGCGGGCCAGAAGGCGGCGGGCTTCCATGCGCTGCAGGTCCGACAGCTCGGCCTCGGCAAAGCCCTGGCGCGCGGCGCGCTCGGTGAGCTTGGCGCCGGTGTCGCCCTCCATGCCCAGATCCTCGAGATCGAGGGTGAGCGACAGCAGGAAGCGGTAATATTGCGGGAAGAAGGCCATGCGGTCTTCGACGGATTTGTAGAACCCGCGCAGCGGCGCGAGCGCGGCCCGGGGCACGTAGGTCCCGGTGCATTCGAGAATATTGAGAAGCTCGGCGTTCTCTTTCAGCCAGAATACGTCATCCTCTCGCCGCCGGCTGGTGGCAAAGCTCTTCACGAGCGCAGCAACTCCGGCATCCTGGGACGCGACGGGGGCCTTCGGACGAAGTGCGATAACGTTGGTCATGACTGATTTCCCTGTATCTTTCTGTTTCCGGCCGCACGCGGGCGTCTCATCCCCTTAAGACGCCCGCAGCGATGGCATCTCTGGCTTATGCGCAGGACGTGAAGGAGCCGGTCACTTCACCGTTGACGGCGCGGGTGCCGCTCGGGGCCGCGCAGGAGGTGAACATCTCGACGGCGTCGCCGGAGATCGCCTCGGAGGCTTTCGGCTCGGCGCAGGAGGTGAACAGGCCGGTGGCCTCGCCCGCGTCTGCCGAGCTGGTGGTCGGGGTCGCGCAGGAGGTGAACATCTCAACGGCGTCGCCGGCATCGGTCGAGCTGGTGGTCGGCGCGGCACAGGAGGTGACCATCTCGACGGCATCGCCGGTCAGGGTCTCGGAGGCTTTCGGCTCGGCGCAGGAGGTGAACAGGCCGGTGGCTTCGCCGGTCACGGTCGAGCCGGTGGTCGGGGTTGCGCAGGAGGTGAACAGGCCCACGACGTCGCCGGTCGCGATCGAGCCGGTGGTCGGGGTGGCACACGAGGTGAACATCTCGACGGCGTCGCCGGTCAGGGTCTCGGACGCCTTCGGCTCGGCGCAGGAGGTGAACAGGCCGGTGGCTTCGCCGGTCGCGGTCGAACCGGTCACCGGAGTTGCACAGGATGTGAACATATCCACAGCTTCGCCGGTCATCATCGCACCGCCGAGCGCCTCCGGCGAAGCGCAGGAGGTGAACATCGAGGCACCCTCGCCACCGAACATGTCGGCGCCGAAGTCGTTTGCGAATTCTTCAATGATTTCATGCTGGAGTTGTGCAGACATGGGGTAACCCTTCCTAGTGTAGCGTTTCCGAATTGGCACGCTCAGGGTTTCCACCGATGCATGTTTCTGGCAATATAGTTTCTTGTTAGGGTTGAGTTATACAAGAGTTATACACATGCACTTTAAGACCTAAAAGACACAAAAAAAACACAATTCAAAGTTGTCCACAGGGGAATCTTTTCTGTGGATAACTTTTTGCGCCCTGTTGAAACCCTCTCGAGAGCTCCGAATCCGGCGCGAATCACCGGCGAAAAACCGCGCCGGCCTTGCTCCTTCGCGCCGCTTCGGCGATAGCTTGCTCAAAATCCGGAGGGCCAAATGAAGATCGCCACCTTCAACATAAACGGTATCAAGGCACGCATCGGCGCCCTCACCGACTGGCTCGACGAAGCCCAGCCCGACGTCGCCCTGCTGCAAGAGATCAAGTCGGTCGACGAGGCCTTCCCGCGCGAACATTTCGAAGAGCGCGGCTACCAGGTCGAAACCCATGGCCAGAAAAGCTTTAACGGCGTCGCCATCCTGTCAAAGCTGCCGCTCGAGGATGTCACCCGCGGCCTGCCTGGCGATGACAGCGACGAGCAGGCACGCTGGATCGAGGCCACGGTGATGGGCGAGAGCCATGCGGTGCGGCTCTGCGGGCTCTACCTGCCCAACGGCAACCCGGTGCCGGGGCCGAAATACGATTACAAGCTGGCGTGGATGGAGCGGCTCGAGGCCCGGGCCCGCGATCTGCTGGCCAGCGAGATGCCGGCGCTGATGGCGGGCGACTACAACGTCATCCCGCAGGCCGAGGACGCCGCCAAGCCCGAGGCCTGGCTTGAGGACGCGCTCTACCTGCCGCAGACCCGCGCCGCCTTTCGCCGCATCCTGAACCTCGGCTTCACCGAAGCCTTCCGCGCCCGCACCCAGGGACCGGGCCATTATTCCTTCTGGGATTACCAGGCCGGCGCCTGGCAGCGGAACAACGGCATCCGCATCGACCATTTCCTGCTCACCCCGCAGGCGGCGGACCTGATGACCGACGTGCAGATCGACCGCGACATCCGCGGCCGCGACAAGCCCTCGGATCACGTGCCGGTCTGGATCGACCTCGCGGCCTGATCCGGCCCGCCCAGCCCCAAGCGCCTGCTTGCACCGGCGTCGCGCGGGGCTTACATCTTGTGGGAACAGACGACAGCGGAGACACGCCCAAATGGCCATTGAAGCGACGGAAATCGAACAGCTCATCCGAGCCGAGTTTCCCGAAGCCAAGATCACCATCACCGACCTTGCCGGTGACGGAAACCACTACGCCGCCGAGGTGATCGACGAGAGTTTCCGTGGCAAGAACCGCGTCCAGCAGCAGCGCGCCGTCTATGCCGCGCTGAAGGGCAAGATGGACGGGGCCCACGGCGAGCTTCACGCGCTGGCGCTGACCACCAAGGCGCCGGACTGAGCACGGATGGATGCCCGCTCTTGGGTCATCGCGAGCGATCTGCGATGATCCGGCCCGGGTCACAGACACAGGTGCCCCGCTCCGCGCGGGGCCAGCGGGTGCCACGGCACCGCGCAGACAGGAGAGAGATATGACCGACGCGAAGACGATGATCGACGAGACGGTGAAGTCCAACACCGTGGTGCTCTATATGAAAGGCACCAAGACCATGCCGCAATGCGGCTTTTCGAGCCGCGTGGCCGGGGTGCTGAACTACATGGGCGTCGATTTCCACGACGTGAACGTGCTGGCCGATGACGCGATCCGCCAGGGCATCAAGGATTATTCCGACTGGCCGACCATCCCGCAGCTCTACGTGAAGGGCGAGTTCGTGGGCGGCTGCGACATCATCACCGAGATGACGCTCTCGGGCGAGCTCGACCAGCTCTTCGAGGAGAACGGCGTCGAGTACAACAAGGACGCCGCCGACAAGATCCGTGAAGCCAACGCGTGATCCGGTCGCTCCGGTACAGAGATGCGAAAGGCGGGCTCTCGGGCCCGCCTTTTCTTTTGAGGCGGTGCCCTTGCGGCGGTCGGACCATAGACGTCGCCGCGCATCGCCGGTCCGCGGGCTGGCGATCCACGCCCAGAATCCCTCGATTTATCCCGGACACGTCCGAAGGACCTCGAAGCTGAGCACAGAGCTCAACCAAATCGCCGGCCCGAGGGGGCGGACCGGCGATGCGCGGCGGCCTTGCGGCCTTGTTGCCCGCAGAGAGCGGTAAAACG
>NZ_JBYNAH010000314.1:0-4141 GCF_059781815.1 Salipiger sp.
CCCTTTAGTTTTTTTTTAAAAAAAATCGGGGGTGTTGTCGGGGGGGGCGGGGGGTTGGGGGGCAGCGCCCCCTAACTTCGGTGCCGCCACGACACCGCGGAACCTGGCGGCAGTCGCCTCATGGCATCGCGCTCATCTCCCCACTAGGCCCCGCCCGCGCGAGGCGCTATAGGGAAGCCCTCTGAAACCGGAACCCGAAGGGTGAACAGCGATGAACGACATGAGCGACATTCCCGCCGTCATGACCGAAATCGGCCGTCGTGCGAAAGCGGCCGCAGCCGAGCTCGCCTTCACCCCGCCAGCCCGCAAGACCGAGGCGCTCGACGCCGCCGCGGACGCGGTCTGGGCCAACCGGGCCGAGATCATCGAGGCCAACGCGCAGGATCTGCAGTTCGGCCGCGACAAGGGGCTGAGCGAGGCGATGATGGATCGTCTCCTGCTCACCGAAGACCGCATCAAGGGCATTGTCGACGGGTTGCGCGCCATCGCGGCGCAGGACGATCCGGTGGGCGAGGTGATCGCCGAGTGGGACCGGCCCAGCGGGCTGCATATCAAGCGCGTGCGCACGCCGCTCGGCGTCGTGGGCGTGATCTACGAATCGCGCCCCAACGTCACCGCCGATGCCGGTGCGCTGTGCCTGAAATCGGGCAACGCGGTGATCCTGCGCGGCGGCTCCGAGAGCTTCCACTCCTCGCGGGCCATCCATGCCTGCCTCGTCGAGGGGCTTGTGAAGGCCGGCTTGCCCGAGGACGCGATCCAGCTCGTCCCGACCCGCGACCGTGGCGCGGTGACCGAGCTGCTGCACATGACCGACTATGTCGATGTCATCGTGCCGCGCGGCGGCAAGGGGCTGGTGGGCCTTGTGCAGAGGGAGGCGCGGGTGCCGGTCTTTGCCCATCTCGAGGGCATCGTGCACATCTACATCGATGCCTCCGCCGACCCGGTGAAGGCGCTGGCGGTGGTGCTCAACGCCAAGAGCCGGCGCACCGGAATCTGCGGCGCCGCCGAATGCCTGCTGATCCATCGCGATGTGGTCGACACCATCGGGCAGGGCGTGATCCGTGCGCTGCTCGAGGCCGGGGTCGAGGTGCGCGCCGATGCCACGCTGCAGGCCATCGAGGGCACCGCGCAGGCGACTGACGACGATTGGGGCCGCGAGTATCTCGACAGCATCATCGCCGCCCGGGTGGTCGAGGACGAGGATGCCGCCATCGCCCATATCCGCGAGTTCGGCTCGGATCACACCGATTGCATCCTCGCCGAGGATCCGGCGGCGATCGAGCGCTTCGTGGAGCGCGTCGACAGCGCCATCGTGATGATCAACGCCTCGACCCAGTTCGCCGATGGCGGCGAATTCGGGATGGGGGCCGAGATCGGCATCGCCACCGGCAAGATGCACGCGCGCGGCCCGGTCGGTGCCCAGCAACTGACCTCGTTCAAATACGTGGTCCGCGCCGACGGCGCGCTGCGCCCGTAATCCCGCGCGCGGCGGCGGTCAGGTCAGCAGCACCGAGACCGCCGCCTCGCCGGTCGTGACCTCAAGCTTGCGCCCGCGTTCAGGCGCAAGCATCGCGAGCAGCGCGAACTGCACCCGGGCCGGCCCCAGATCGGCGGGCAGGGCCGCGCCCTGCAGCATATCCCAGACCGCCCCTTCGATGCTCAGCCGTGTCCCGGTGCCGGTGACGCGCCAGCCGCCCGCTTCGTCCATCACCTGCACCCTGCCGCCGAGCGGCAGCGCCGTCTCGCAGCAAAGCGCTGCGAGGAAGGCAAGCTGCACGTCCCGCCGCTCGGCATCGCCGACGGGCTGCCAGTCCATCGCGAGGCGGCTGCCGTGGCAGTAGTCGGCCAGCAGTTTGCGCGACTCGGGACTGCCGACCTTCTGCTCGGCCGATGCGGCACCAAAGGCCACGCGAAAGAAATTGATCCGCGCCATGGCCGAGCCGCAGCTCTGTTCGATCAGTGCCATCTCCTCGGGGCCGGGGCTGCCCGCCAGCGCGACCAGTTCGAGCCCGTTCGAGATCGCCCCGACCGGGCTCACAAGATCGTGACAGAGCCGGGACCCTACCAGAGCGGCGATCCGCGCGTTATCGTTGCTCATCAGAGGCTCCTCGGCAGTCGGACAGGGTGGACAAGGATAACATGGACGAACTCAACGCATTACTCGAGCCCGGCATGCTGGTCTCCCATCCGGACCAGCCCGACTGGGGCGTCGGGCAGGTGCAATCCAATATCGGTGGCCGCATCACGGTAAATTTCCGCGAGCAGGGCAAGGTGGTGATCGATGGCCGCCGCGTGAGCCTGCTTCCGGTCTTCGGGGACTGAATAGGCCCGCAGCTCTTAAGGGAAGGTTAACCACACCCCGCGCGCCGGGCGAGGCAAAACCGGTTTTCCTTTGCGCCGGCCCGGATTAAGAACGGGCGGAGGTTGGGGAAGAGGGGCGCATGGCTCTGGACGACGCTGATTTCACCGTGCGGCGGGCCCGCGACGAGGACGATCTTCAGGCCGCGCAGCGACTGCGATACGAGGTCTTCGTCGAGGAGCTTGGCGGCAGCGGCGCGCTGGTCGATCATGCCCAGCGGCTCGAGCGCGACCGCTTCGATCCGTTTTTCGATCATCTCATCCTCACCGATGCCAGACGTGATGGCGCGGTGGCCGGCGTCTATCGTCTGCTGCGCGGCGATCAGGCCGAGGCGGCGGGGCAGTTCTATTCCGAGGACGAGTACGATCTCGCGCCGCTGCGCGCCTCTGGCCGGCGTCTGCTGGAACTCGGGCGGTCGTGCCTGCATCCGGACTACCGCGGCGGCACCGCGATGATGCATCTTTGGAACGCGCTGGCCGGATACGTGCGCGAGCACGACATCGAGATCCTCTTCGGCACCGCCTCGTTCCACGGCACTGACGTGGCGGCGCTGGCGCAGCCGCTGTCGCTCTTGCATCACCGCCACCTCGCGCCCGAAGCGCTGCGGGTGCGCTCGAAGCGCTTCCAGAGCATGGACCTGCTGCCCGAGGCCGAGATCGGCCGCCGCGCCGCCATGCGCGACGTGCCTGCGCTGATCAAGGGCTACCTGCGGCTGGGCGGGGTGGTGGGCGAGGGCGCCTTCGTCGACCACGCGTTCAACACCACCGACATCTGCCTCGTGATGGACACCGCCCGGCTCAACGAGAAGGCCGCCGGGATCTACACGCGGGGGCGCGGATGACTGGTCCGACCTGGCGCGGCGACGCGCCGGAGGAGGGGCCGCTCTCGGCCGGGAACTGGGCCCTTGTGGCGCTGCGCGGGCCAGCGCTGGCGCTGGTGCTGGTGCTGGGAGTGTTGCTCAAGCTGCCGCTGCGGCTGGTCGAGCGCCCGCTCTGCGGTCAGCGCCGCCCGGTGACCCCGTTCATCACGCAGGGCGTCTCGCGGCTGGCTGTCGCGATCCTCGGCATCCGCCTCGAGACGCGCGGCCCCCGGCTGGGAGGGCCCGGCGCGCTGGTGGCAAACCATGCGAGCTGGCTCGACATCTTTGCGCTGAACGCGCGGCGCAACGTCTATTTCGTCTCCAAGGCCGAGGTCTCGGGCTGGCCCGGCATCGGGCTTCTGGCGCGGCTCACCGGAACCGTCTTCATCACCCGCGATCCGCGTGCCGCCGGCGCGCAGAAGCGGGTCTTCGAGGAGCGGTTGCTGCACGGCCACCGGCTGCTGTTCTTCCCCGAGGGCACCTCGACCGACGGGCAGCGGGTGCTGCCGTTCAAGTCGACGCTGTTTGCGGCCTTCTTCAGCGATCCCCTGCGCCACGAAATGGCGCTTCAGGCGGTGACGGTGATCTGGCACGCGCCGGCGGAAGCCGATCCGCGGTTCTATGGCTGGTGGGGCGATATGGGTTTCGGGCCGCACCTGCTCAAGGTGCTCGGCGCGCGCCGGCAGGGCCGCGTGGAGCTGGTCTATCATGAGCCGGTGCGGGTCGACGACCACCCGAACCGCAAGACGCTGGCGGCCCATCTCGAGGCGCAGGTGCGCAGCGCTCATCCGGCGGGACACTGAGCCAAGCGGCGGGTTTCTGAAAGAGGGGTTGCGCTGCGGACTGCGTCCGCATCGCCGGGGGGGGGGGGGGCGGGGCCCGGGGGGGGCCGGGGGCGGCGGGGGGGGCGCGCCCCGGGAGGG
>NZ_JBYNAH010000315.1:0-4124 GCF_059781815.1 Salipiger sp.
GGGTGGCAAGGACGCCCCCCTCCCCACCGCCTATGCCGAACTCTGCATCACCTCGAACTTCACCTTCCTCACCGGCGCCTCGCACCCGGAGGAGCTGGTGGCGCGCGCCACCGAGCTCGGGCTCTCGGCCCTGGCGATCACCGACCGCAACTCGCTGGCCGGCGTGGTGCGGGCGTGGTCGGCGCTGAAGACCCTGCGCGACGAGGCCGAGCAGGCCTTGCGCATCCGATCGACCGAGCGCACCGATCCGTCCTCGCGCCAGCCCGAGCCCGGCACGCGGGAGATCGCCCTGCGCGCCGGCCGGCTGCTGCCGCGGCTGATCACCGGCTGCCGGCTGGTGCTCGAGGACGAGCCCGTCGAGTGGCTTGCCCTGCCCACCGACCGAGCCGCCTATGAGCGGCTGTCGCGGCTGCTGACGCTGGGCAAGCGGCGGGCGGAGAAGGGCCGCTGCACGCTGCATCTCGCCGATCTCGAAGAGCATGGCCGCGGCCTGATCCTCATTGCCCTGCCGCCCGGCGATCTGGCCCCCGAAGACCTGTCCCGGGCCACCGGCCCCCTCAAGCGGTTGCAGCGGCGCTTCCCGGGGCATGTCTTCCTCGGTGCGCCGCCGCGCTATGACGGCTCGGATCAGGCCTGGTTCGACGCCTGCGCCAGGCTGGCGCTCCGGATGAACACGCCGATGGTGGCGGTGGGCGACGTGCTGATGCACCGCGCGGCGCGGCGCCAGCTTGCCGATGTGCTGACCTGCCTGCGCGAGGGCTGCACCATCGATGCCATCGGCACCCGCGCCCTGCCCAATGCCGAGCGCCGGCTCAAGCCGGCCGCCGACATGGCCCGGCTCTACCGCCGCCACCCCGCCGCCCTGCGCCGCACGCTGGAGATCGCGGCGCGCTGCGCCTTCGATCTCGGCGAGCTCAGCTACGAGTATCCCGACGAGATCGCCGGCGACGAGAGCCCGCAGGCGCGGCTCGAGCGGCTGGCCCATGCCGGGCTCGAGCGGCGCTATCCCGAGGGCGCGCCCGACAAGGTCTTCGACCTGATGGCCAAGGAGCTGCGGGTGGTCGAGGAGCTGGGCTTCGCGGCCTATTTCCTCACCGTGCATGACATCGTCGATTTCGCCCGGTCGCGCGGCATCCTGTGCCAGGGGCGCGGCTCGGCGGCGAACTCGGTGCTGTGCTACCTGCTGGGCATCACCGACGTCAGCCCCGACCTCATCGGCATGGTCTTCGAGCGCTTCATCTCGCGCTACCGCGGCGAGCCGCCCGACATCGACGTCGATTTCGAGCACGAGCGGCGCGAGGAGGTGATCCAGTGGATCTACGAGAAATACGGCCGTCACCGCGCCGGGCTCTGCGCCACGGTGATCCATTTCCGCAGCCGCGCGGCGATCCGCGAGGTCGGCAAGGTCATGGGGCTGAGCCAGGACGTGACGGCGGCGCTCTCGGGGCAGATCTGGGGCCAGTCCAACGGCGGCGCCGAGCCCGAACGCATCCGCGAGCTCGGGCTCGATCCCGGCGACCGGCGGCTGGCGCAGACCATCGGCCTCATTGGCGAGATCATCGGCTTCCCGCGCCACCTGAGCCAGCACGTGGGCGGCTTCATCATCACCCGGGGCCGGCTCGACGAACTCTGCCCGATCGAGAACGCAGCGATGGAGGGCCGCACCGTCATCGAGTGGGACAAGGACGACATCGACGCGCTCGGCATCCTCAAGGTCGACGTGCTCAGCCTCGGCATGCTGACCTGCATCCGCAAGGCCTTTGCCCTGCTCGAGCAGCACGAGGGCCTCACCCACACGCTCGACACCGTGCCCCAGGAGGACGCGGCGACCTACCGGATGCTGCAGAAGGCCGACGCGGTGGGGGTGTTCCAGGTCGAGAGCCGGGCGCAGATGAACTTCCTGCCGCGGATGAAGCCCGCCACCTTCTACGACCTGGTGATCGAGGTCGCCATCGTCCGCCCCGGCCCGATCCAGGGCGGCATGGTGCAGCCCTATATCCGCCGCCGGCAGGGGCTGGAGCGGCCCGAGCCCTTCGGCCCGGCGCTGTCGGAGGTCACCCGCAAGACCCTGGGCGTGCCGCTGTTCCAGGAACAGGCGATGCAGATCGCCGTGGTCGGCGCCGGCTACTCGGCCGAAGAGGCCGACCGGCTGCGCCGCTCGCTGGCCTCGTTCCGGCGCATGGGCACCATCGGCGAGCACCGAGACCGCTTCATCCGCGGCATGCTCAAGAACGGCTACACCCGCGAGGCCGCCGAGCGCTGCTTCACCCAGATCGAGGGCTTCGCCGATTACGGCTTCCCCGAGAGCCACGCCGCCGCCTTCGCCATGCTGACCTATGTCTCGTCCTGGCTGAAATGCCATCACCCGGCGATCTTCGGCTGCGCGCTGCTCAATTCGCAGCCCATGGGCTTCTACGCCCCGGCGCAGATCGTCCGCGACCTGCGCGACCACGGCATCGAGCTGCGCCCGATCTGCGTCAACCACAGCGCCTGGGACAACGTGCTCGAGCGCCGCGCCGACGGCAGCCTGGCGCTGCGGCTGGGGTTTCGCCAGATCAAGGGCTTCCGCGAGGAGGATGCCGGCTGGATCGTGGCGGCGCGCGGCAATGGCTATCCCGATCCCGAAAGCCTGTGGCTGCGGGCGGGCCTGCTGCCCGGCGTGCTCGAGCGGCTGGCCGAGGCCGATGCCTTTGCCGGCATGGGGCTGACCCGGCGCGACGCGCTCTGGCAGGTGCGCGCCATCCGTGCCCCCGCGCCGCTGCCGCTGTTTGCCGATCCGCTCGACGGCGAGGGGCTGCGCGAGCCCGATGTCGAGCTGCCGGCGATGCATCTGGGCGAAGAGGTGGTCGAGGATTACGTCTCGATGCGGCTGTCGCTGCGGGCCCACCCGATGGAGCTTTTGCGGCCCGACCTCCCCGACATCGTGCCGCATTCGGAGCTTGCCAGCACGCCGCTGCGGCGGCTCTCGGTCTGCGGCGTGGTGATCACCCGGCAGCGCCCGGGCACCGCCTCGGGGGTGATCTTCATGACGCTGGAGGACGAGACCGGGGTGTCGAACGTGGTGGTCTGGCCCAAGGTCTACGAGCGTTTCCGCCGCGCGGTGATGGGCGGGCGGCTGTTGCGGGTGACGGGGTACCTGCAGCGCGAGGGCATCGTCACCCACCTGATCGCCGAGAATATCGAGGACCTGTCGTCGCGGCTCGGCGATCTCGGCCACCCGCTCGACGACGCCATCGGCATCACCAGCCCCGCCGCCGACGAGGCGCCGCGCCCGGCACGGCCCGCCCCTGCCGCCAAGCACCCGCGCGAGCAGGCCAAGCGGCTGTTCCCGAGCCGCGACTTCCACTAGCCGCCCCGCCGCGCGCCGCGCGGAACCGTGATCGCAGAAAACCGCAGGACCGCGATTTTCGGGGATGACGCCCGCCCGGCGCTTTGCTAGCTTATCCACAGAACCGCACACAGAGGCGGATTGAGGGGATGTCGAGCAGACCTCCCGACATGACCGAAGCAAGACGATCAGCGACCGTCCCATGGCGCGCCGCCCGCTCTCGTTTTGCGTTAATTTTCGCGCAAACCCCAAAATCTGGGGCGGTCGGCGAAATCCCGCGCGGACTGCGCGGAGCTACACCATATTTCGTGGTGATTTTGCGTTTTTTACGTGACCCGTTGCTAATATGTCGGTAAGAATTGTCGATAAAGGCGCAGGACAGGCGTGTAACAAGTCAAAAACGCAGGCGGAAAAAACACATGACACTCAACCTTTCGATGCCAGGACAGGAAGAGCTGAAGCCCCGGATCACGGTCTTCGGCGTAGGCGGTGCCGGCGGCAACGCCGTCAACAACATGATCGTCCAGCAGCTCGAGGGCGTGGACTTCGTGACGGCCAACACCGACGCTCAGGCGCTGCAGCAGAGCCTTGCGACCTCCAAGGTCCAGCTCGGCATCAAGGTGACCGAGGGCCTCGGCGCCGGCGCCCGCGCCTCGGTGGGCGCAGCCGCTGCCGAAGAGAGCATCGAGCAGATCGTCGACCACCTCGCCGGCGCGCATATGTGCTTCATCACCGCCGGCATGGGCGGCGGCACCGGCACCGGCGCCGCGCCGATCATCGCGCAGGCCGCGCGTGA
>NZ_JBYNAH010000017.1:0-33277 GCF_059781815.1 Salipiger sp.
GGGCATGGAAACGCGTGAGTTTCATGAACTGACCTCAAGATGCTATCGGGAATACTCAGTGCAACTTCAGGAAGCATTGCATGCGTAGTGTCCGAACTGAAGCCTTCAATTGCATTGTTTCGGGTGGCCGTGGTGGTGCCCTTGAAGAGTGCGACCCTCTCTCGACCCCTGGCCAGGAAAACGATCCGTATTAACCAAGATCTCGGGGGCAGCCAACGTGCAGATTACCGCTCGTCATCAGCGTTACAAGATCGCGGCCCTGCCGGTCCATGTCTACTCGGGACATCCAGCCAGCGCATTGGAATGCTCATATCCTGTGGGGGCGCATAGCCCAGCCTTGTTCGACGTGATAAGTAGCCTGAAAGCGGCTGGGACGCACGGCTCCGGTCCAAGCTGCGCTCAGTCTTCCCTTGTGCGAAGCGCATCACCGGGATCAGCGCATCATCAGGCGCGCTCCGCGAAACAGCAACGAGCGCCAAGCGAAGTCTTTGCGGAAGCCCTCGAGCGCAGCAGTCACGTCACTCTGGCACATACCAGATGGGCGACGTCCATCCGCGCTCTTGGATCGCGGTCGGCAGTCCGTCCGGTACTTCGACAACTAGCTGCTTGGCATCATAGGTCGACCAGCGCGGCGTCGGGATCTGAAGGACACGTGCATAATAGATCGCAGGCAAAGCAGGATCGAACTCGGGATCAGTCCAGGCGACCATCAGCTCCGCGGCCTTGATGTCGTTGGTGTAGCTTGCCTCGGCTACGTTAAACGTGTTGCCAACCAGCTCGCTGCCATCGGTGCGGCCATCCGACAGCGCAGCGTCAAAGATGGCCTCCTTCTGCTCGCCATTCTCAACCCAACCCTTGATCGCCTGGATCCGATCGAGATTGGCGCCATTCGCCTCTTTGAGCGCAGCAACGAGGAAGGTCGGCGCCGCACACTCCGGAGCTGTGGGAAGATCGCCGCCCATGGGCACGCCGCCATCGTAAGCAGCTTTCAGCCAGTCCGCGCTTTCGATCACGCCCTCGGAGTAGCCGAATCCACCAAACATCCGGACTCGCATCCGAACGCCGGAGGTGACAAAGGTTTCCTTTCGGACCATGGCGTCGATGATCGCCTCACGCGTGTTGGACTCGGCCCAGACCCCGGCCAGACCGCCGGAACTGAACTCACGGACCTCCTGTGCCCCCGCTTCGCTGACACCAGGAGGGCCATCGAGCCGGTGCTCGGGATTGTTCTCGAAGCCCAACTTTCCGGTGTAGTTGTTCTCTTCGATCGTCGATGCCGAGTTGTGCGTATCGCTGTCGCCGATGAAGGCGTATTTGAACGGATTGCCCTTGCCCTCCGACTCGAGGGCCATCCCGCGGATCAACGCTTCGCGCATGTAGCCGCCGACCTGGTGCTCGGGGGCGGGCGTGGCGCTCGACTCCAGTGTATAGTCCCACAGCTCGAAGCCGATGACCACGAAGATCGGCAGCTTCGGGCAGAAACCAGCGGCACCTGGATCCCTGCCTTTCATCACCTCGCTGAGGCGCCTGTATCCTGACTGAACCGACCCTGTGCCGCGCGTGGCTCAGGCCGATTGTCGGAGCGGGTGGGGACCGGGCTCGGCCAGCAATTCATAGCTCGGCGGGCAAATGTCGAGCAGCCGACCTTTGCGCAGGAGCAGGCGGTCGCTCTGGTGGCGGGCAATGACCTGATCGAGGCGCCACGCGTTCAGAACCATGAGGTCGGCTGCGCGTCCGATCCCGAGGCTTCCGGCCTCGAGACCGGTGATCGCGGCGGGGGCGGTGCCGGCCAGTGCCGCGGAGTCCGCGAAGGGATGGTCGAGGTGCATGATCCTCACCGCCTCGCGCCACGTGTCGAGCATGTCGTGATCGCCGTAGGCGTAGAACGGATCGCGGCAATTGTCGCCGGCGACCGCAACCGGGACGCCCGCGGCCTTCAGCTCGAGAAGCGGCATCACCCCGCGCCAGCGCGGCGTGCGCCCCGGCTTTCGATCCTGCAGGTACATGTTGACCGTCGGCAGGGTGATGAGCGAGAGGCCCGCCTGCTTCACCAGCGCGATGGTCTCGGTTTGCCGATCTTCGGGCAGGCGCGAGAGCGAACAGCAATGACCGCATGTCACCCGGCCCTCGTAGCCGTGCCGCAGGGTGGCGCGGGCCACATGCGGCAGGGCTCCGGCCTCTGCGGCCTCGTCGACATGCAGGTCGATGTCGAGATCGCGCTCCTTCGCCAGCGTGAAGAGCCGGTCGAGCAGCGTGTCGATGTCGTCGAGAGAGCCGTGCGTGCCGCCAGAGGCGCGCGTGACCCCTCCGAGCAGACCGCCGTGCCGGGCGACGAGGTCGGCGAGGCGCGGCGCGTAGTCCGAGCCCCATGCGTCGAGCGGCACCAGCGCCACGGCTTGCAGCGCAACGCGGCTTTTCCATCTCTCGCGGGTTTCGTCGAAGGCGGCCCAGGTGGTCTCGCCCTGGCCCTCGTGGCTGTCGAGATGGGTGCGGATGGCGGCAACGCCATGCGCCTCGGCGCAGGCGAGCCCGAACGCCATGCGCCGCATCAGGTCGTCGTGCCGCCAGTGGGCGAGACGGTCGCGGGTCGTCGCCTCGCGCGCGCCGGCATGGGTGCCACCGGACGCGGGGGCGCGGCCAAGGATGTGGCCCTTGTCGAGATGGGTGTGGGCATCGACGAGCATCGGCCAGACATGCCGCCCGCCCAGATCGACGGTCCGAGCCTCGGCCGGGAGGCCGCCCGACCGAGAAAGTGCCGCGATCCGGCCGCGCTGCAGCAGCATGTCGATGCCGACCGCGCCATCTTGGTCGATATGCGCGCCCTGAGGGGCACCGTCGACGAGCAGCGCCGCGGGGCAGCGGATGTTCTTGAGCAGCAGGTCGCCGCCTGCCGCCAGTGCCTCCACAAGCTGGCGGGGGGGTGTCATGGTCATCTGAATGTCTTTCCGTGTGTAGTCTTGCGGTTTCAGGCCTCGGTGCCGCCGAAATGCTCGCGGATCGCCTGCATGAACCCGTCCGCGGCCGAAGAGAGGGCGCCACGGCTGCGATGCACGAGGCTCAGCCGCTGCCGTCCCGCGGCGGCAAGCAGGGGAAGGAACGCGAGATCGCCGTCGCGCAGTTCCTGATCCACGTCGACCCGATTGAGGAAGGTCACGTTGGGCGGGCGGCGGACCAGCCGTTTCATCATTTCCGTAGAGTTGGTTTCGACCGCCGGCCGCAGGACCTCGTTGGCGGGAGCGAGGGTCTCGATGCGTCCCCGAAGCGAGAGGCTGTGCGCCGCAAGCACCAGCGGGTAGATCATGCAGTCGGAGACCCGCACGTTGGGCTTCGCGGTCAGCGGATGATCGGTTGCCACCACCGCTCCCAGCCGGTGCTGGAACACCGCCGAGAACCGTAGCCGGCTGTCTTCGGGAAGGTTGTAGCCGAGGCCGATCTCCGCCTCGCCCGAGGCCACCATCTCCATGAGCTGCGACCGGTCGCACACGGTGATCTTGAACTCGACGCGTGGATGGCGTTCGCGGTATTCCGACACCACCTCGGCCAGCCGTCCGGCGGCGAGCGTCGCCATCGTGGCGACGGCCACCTCGCCGTGGGTCAGACCCTTGAGCGCATGGATGCGCGCCTGCAGGCGGTCGTGGTCGCGCAGTGTCTCGCGGATATGGGCAATCAAGAGCTCGCCCGGTGCAGTCAGCTTGAGCCCGCGCGGCAGCCGCTCGAAGATCGGAACGCCGAAATCGGCCTCGACCTCGAGCACCTGCCGGTTCACCGCCGAGGCCGCCACGTTCAGCTCGCGCGCGGCTTTCCGGATCGAGCCCTGCCGGGCCACCTCGTCGATATAGCGCAATGCGCGGCCGTGCAGCATGGACCTTCCGAACCCCGGTCGGGCAGGGGCCGGAGCCCTGCGATTGCCAGCGATGTTGTCACCCGGAAGGCCCATGCTCAACGCCTTACTTCTTCGCCGCGAAGTTCGCGTTGATGCGCATGGTCAGGTAGTCGCCCGCGGTGATGGGATCGTACTTGCCGAGCGGCCCCTGCATCACGGCGTCACGGTTGGCCTGACAGAAGAAGGGCAGCGACAGGCGGCGGCCCTTGTATTCGCCGTCGCGCGGCATCCGCACCCGGTGCAGCGTCGATTGCAGCTGGTCGTCGGACCAGCGCATCAGCATGTCGCCGATGTTGCAGGTGATGTAGCCGCGGCGCGGCGGAACGTCGGTCCATGCGTTGGACTCTGCGTCCTTGCCCGGGCAGACCTGAAGCCCGCCTTCGCCTTCCTTCTGGTGTAGGATGGTCAGACAGTCGAAGTCGCTGTGCGCCCCGGCGCGCCACGCCTTGAAGTCCTCGGGCTTGGCGTCTTCCATCGACATGTAATGGATCAGGCGCAGGGTCGACTGATACTGGTCCGATGCCGGATCATGCGCCTTGGTAAAGAAATCCTCGGCGAAGCCCATCTTGAGCGCGAAGCAGGACAGGATGCGCATCCCGAGCTCCCAGTTCTGACGCTCGAATTTCAGAGCTCGCTCCTGGAAGTTCGGCAGTTCCTCCTCGGTCGGCCACAGGCCCGCCATGTTCGGGCGGGTGATCTGGTAGCTTTCCTTGTTGTCCGGCGTGCCGGTCGAGGGCCGCACCTGCGCCTTGAACTCCCAGCCCGCGTTGGTGCCCTTGGGCATAGGGTATTGCGCCTTTACATCGCGCGGCAGCTCGAAGAACTCCCATGCGGTATCGAAGGCGGCGTCGATATCGGCCTCGGGGATGCCGTGGTTGAAGACCTGAAAGAAGCCGATGCCGGTGGCCGCCTCCCAAAGCGCATCCGCGATCTCGTGCTTGCGGGTCTCGAAGTCCGAGAGGTCGATGGCGGGCACCTCGCGCTCGATGGTGCTGCCGATGCCGCCGATGGTGGTTTCCTTGTTAAGCTCGGCAAGGTCGTAAGTCGTGCTCATTGCAGTCTCCAGGTAGGTCGCCGGACGCACCGGCAGGTTGGGGAGCAATGTCCGGGCCGGGGCCCAACCGCTTCTACTCCGGGGGGATGTGCCGGGCGGGATCCAGCCGGCACGGATGGGGTCATCGCTTGCGGGGCAGGCTCCACGGGAAGAGCAGCTTCTGGGTCAGCACCACGGCCTGAAACAGGGCCAACGACATGGCGGCGAGGACGAAGAGCCCGGCCCAGGCCTGCGGCAGCTTGAACATCGAGGTCGAGAACTGGATGAAGTAGCCGACCCCGGCATCCGAGGCGCAGAATTCGGCCACCACCGCGCCGATGACCGACAGGGTCACCGAGATCTTCAGCGCAGCAAAGATGTAGGGCACCGCGAAGGGCAGGCGGATCTGGGTGATCTCGCGGATGGCCGGGGCGCGCAGGCTGCGCGACAGCTCGATCAGCTCGGGAGGCGTGGCCGCAAGGCCGGTGGCGGTCGAGACCACGAGCGGGAAGAAGCAGATCAGCGTGGTGATGACTATGCGCGGCGCGTCGCCCGCACCCAGCACCACGATGATGATCGGCGCGATGGCCACCACGGGCGTGGACTGCACGATCACGAGCAGAGGGTAAAGCGTGCGGTTCAGCACCGGAGAGCGCACCAGAGCGATGGCCAGCGGCACCGCGATCGCGATGGCCAGCGCAAAGCCCATCAGAGCGACCCGCAGCGTGGCCCAGACATGCCCGACCCAGCGCCCGGCGCCGATGCTCGGGAAGGTCGAGAAGATCGCGCTGGGGGCCGGTAGAAGGTAGCCGGGGATGTTCAGCGCGCGCGCGGCGAGCTCCCACAGGGCGACCGTGCCGAGGATGGCAAGCACCGCGGCGACGCCGGGTGCGGCGAGGAGGCGGCGGAGGTCCGGGCGGCGCGGCGCGGCGCGTGCGGGGCGCGAGAAATCGGGCATGGAGAGGCTCATGTCAGGCGGCTTCCCTTTGCAGCAGGAGGTCACGAAGGCGCGACGCAAGCTCGGTCACGGCAGGGTCCTTGATCGTCTCGCGGCCGCGCGGACGCGCCACGGGGACGGGAAGCTCGGTCAGCACGGTGCCGGGGCGACCGGTCATCACCAGCACCCGGTCGGCCAGAAGCGCGGCTTCGCTGACGGAATGGGTGATGAAGACCACGGTCTTCGGGCGCTCTCCGAAGATGCGCAGCAGGTCGAAGCCCATCTCCTCGCGGGTGAGCGCATCCAGCGCCGAGAACGGCTCGTCCATCAGCAGGATGTCGGGATCCATGTGCAGCGCGCGGGCGATACCGACGCGCTGCTGCATCCCGCCCGAAAGCTCGTCGGGCAAGCGTTTCCCGAAGCCCTCGAGCCCCACCATGCGCAGCAGGTCCTGCGCGCGGTCGCGGTCATGGCTTCCGACCCGCCCGCGCTTGTGTCGGACCGGGAAGGTCACGTTGTCCTCGACACTGGCCCACGGCAGGAGCGTCGGCTTCTGGAAGACGATGCCGATGTCTTCGCGCGGGCCGGTTACCCGCCGCCCGAACACCTCGACCGCGCCCGAGCTTGGCTCCAGCAGACCGGCAATCATGCGCAGAAGCGTGGACTTGCCACAGCCCGAGGGGCCGAGCACGGCGAGAAACTCGTGCCGGGCAACCTCGAAGCTGACATCGCGCAGGGCCTCGATACGACCCGAGCCGTTCTCGAACACCTGCCCGAGACGGTCGAAGCGAATGGCGGCGGGTGTCTCCATCAGCCTTCCCCGCCAGGCTGGAAGGCGCGGGTCACGAAGCTTTCGGGATCGGTGGCGGCGGCCTCCAGCTCCTGCGCCTTAGACACGCGTGCCCATGTTGCCGCGAGACGTCCGGGCTCGAAGACGCCAAGACCGTCCTCTTCGGTGACCTCGTTGAAAATGAGCGGCAGCGCGTCCTTAAGCGAGGCAACCACGTCCCCGTGCTCCAGTTCGGGCACCAGGTTGACCACCGATTGCGCGGCGTCTTCAGGGTTGGTCCGGCAGAACTCGATGGATTTCTTGAACGCCGCGATGAAGCGCTCGGCCAAGTCCGGCTGCTCGGCGAGGAAGCTGTCATTGGCGATGAGCGAGGCGGAGTAGAGATCGAGGCCGGCGGCCGACCACGGCAGCGCGACGATCTCCTTGCCCGCGTTCTTCCCCTGTCCCTGATAGCGCGAAAGATCGGTCATCCAGGCGACGATTCCATCGACCTGCCCGGTCATCAGCATCGGGCCAAGCGCGCCCGCATCGGCCTTGGTCAGTTCGAGATCTGCCGCGGTCAGCCCGGCATCCTCGAGCACCAGCGGCAGGTAGACATTGGACGAGGTGAAGGGCGAGGTCGCGACCGTCTTGCCTTTCACGTCCGCGACGGTGTCGAAGCCGCTGCCCTTGACGGTATAGAAGGCATGCGGCCCCTTGTTGAAGACCGACATGACGCCGGTCACGGCCACCCCTTCCTGCGCCTTCGCGGCCATCAGGGCGCCAAGATCAGCCATACCGATATCGGACGAGCCCGCGGTAAGGCGCGAGATCGCATCCGAGGACCCGCGCCCCGAGGCGATGGTCACGTCGAGCCCGGCCTGTTCGCAGAAGCCCTGATCGAGGCAGACGTAGATCGGGGCCTTGTCGCCACCGGGCAGCCAGTCGAGCTGGAAGGTGACCGGGTCGCCGGCGAGGGCGGCGGAGGCTGCGACCGTGCAGCCGAGCGCCGAAAGTATGGATGTCTTGAACGTCATGGGCCTCTCCCTTGGGGTCCGTCAGTGTGCGGATTTGTCGGACGGTTGGATGCGCCGGATCTGCGCTTCGGTATAGCCGTCGGCGCGCATCCGGCTGCGTGCACAGCGTTGGCGTTCCGGATCCGCGCACAGCAGGCAGGCCCGGCAACGATGTGCCGCAATGGGTTTCGAAATTGGATTGTCTTGCAAAAGCAAAATCTTGTTGGACATATTGGCCTCGTCAGAGTCGGAACTACTGGCGAGCAATGTCCAGGACCACGTCCAGACCGCTTCTACTCGTGGCCTCATTTCTGGAACAGAGGCTGGAGGCAAATCAACGGGAAACTGCCGGTTTCAGGAGCGCTGATTTTCTGAGCACATCTCGCGGTCGGCGCGGGATCGCGTTTCGCGTGATGCGGCTGAGGGCCTGTAAGGTGCAGGTCTATATAGCTTTTCCGGAGCCTCCGGCCCGGCGTTCGCTGTGCGCCGGAGTAACAAATTTGACCGTTCTGATTTTTAGAACGCTGATCTCGACAAATTCCGACGATCCGGGTGCGCGGTCTGCAAGCGTATCGTCACGGAATCCGCGAAGGGGGCGTCGACGGAGAGCGGCGAGTCACCCTCGGGGTCTGACCCGCTGGGATCGCAGATCGGGCGCGGCGGGTCTTGCGCGCCCGGGCTCGGGCACCCGGACGACGCGCGGTATTCCGCCGTGATGGCGCCGCCCGGATGTGAAGACCGGCGAGGAGCGAAGATCCCTCCCGCGCGGTTCCCGGGCCCATTGCGCGCTTGGCTGCCCAACAGGTGACCCGTAGAGTGCGGGGCATGGGGTATGTGACGTCGCTCTTTGCGCGAAAGGTGGTCGCCGCGGCGGGCGACGGGATCGATCCGACGGCGATGTTGGCCAGTGTCGGGATATCTGCCGACGCGCCTCTCGACGCCGGGCAGATGATCCCGGCCGAGCGCTACTACGACATGCTCGAACGCATCGCGGACCAGATCGACGTGACCGATCTTCCGGTACGCACCGGAGCCTCCATGCGGCTCGACGAATACGGCGCGCTCGGGCTGGCCTTCAAGGCCGCGACGACGCTGCGGGCGTCCCATGCGCGGGTGGAGCGCTATGCGCGTCTCTGGACCAGCGTGGTCGAGTACGAGCTGCGTCCCGCGACCGCTGGCACGCTCTTCATCCTGCATCGGGCGGGAGAGCGGCGCCTCGGGATGCGGCTGTCGAACGAGGCGACCCTCGCGAGCGCCGTCTCGATCGCGCGGCAGGTCTGCCCGGTGCCGCTGACGCCGCTGGAGGTGCTGGTCCGGCACCCGGCGCCGCGCTCGGTTGCCGCGCACGAGGCGTGGTTCGGCTGCCCGGTGCGCTTCGGGGCCGAATACGACGCGATCCTCTATGCCGACGAGATGCTGGCCCGGCCAAACATCCTCGGGGACGAGGGGATCTCGCTCTACCTCACCACGCATCTCGAGGCGCAAATGTCCGAGATCACCCGGGAGCCTGCGCTCGTCGCGCAGGCAAAGGCGGCCATCGCGCAGGCGCTCAGCGAGGGAGCTCCGAAAATGGCGGCGATTGCAGCCGGCCTCGGGCTCAGCGCGCGATCCCTTCAAAGGCGCCTCTCCGAACACGGCATGAGCTTTCAGGGCCTCACCGAGGCCACGCGGCGCGAGCTGGCCGAGGGGCTCCTGCGGGACCAGCGCCATTCGTTGACGGAGATCGCGTTCCTCACCGGGTTCTCCGAGCAGAGCGCCTTTACCCGCGCCTTCAAACGCTGGGTCGGCACAACGCCCGCGACCTATCGCAAGACAATGGCCCGCCGCTGACGGCGCATTGGCGGCGGCAGTCAAGGGACTGGCATCACGGGTCAAGACCGCGTGGCATCGTCGCGCCTATCCCTTTGGCGGACACCATCGCTGCCAAGGGAGAGACCCCATGACTGAACAGGACATCCTCGTCATCGGCGCAACCGGCAAGACCGGACGCCGCGTCGCCAGCCGCCTTGAGGCGCGCGGCATCCCCGTGCGTCGGGGTTCGCGCAGATCTGCCACGCCCTTCGACTGGGAGGCGCCCGAGACCTGGGCGGCGGCGCTGCGCGGCGCGCGTGCCGCCTATGTGACCTACTTTCCCGACCTTGCCTTCCCCGGGGCCGTGGACAAGCTCGAGTCCCTCTGCGAGACCGCCCGCGACGTCGATGTCGAGCACCTCGTGCTGCTCTCGGGGCGTGGCGAACACCACGCGCGGTTGGGCGAAGAGGTGGTGAGACAGTCCGGCATCGACGCCACGATCGTCCGGGCCGCCTGGTTCGCGCAGAATTTCTCGGAAGGCTACCTGCGCGATCCGGTCGTGGCGGGGGTCCTTCCGATGCCCGGCGGCGATGTGGCGGAGCCGATCATCGATATCGACGACATCGCCGATGTCGCGGTCGCCGCGCTGACCGAGGAGGGGCACAGGGGGGCGCTCTACGAGGTGACGGGGCCGCGCCTGATGCGGTTCGCCGAGATGGCGGCCAGTCTTTCGCAGGCCACCGGGCGCACGATCCGACACGTTCCGATCAGCTTCGAGGCGTTCCACGCCAACATCGCGCAGGCTGGCGGCGCCTTTGTCGCCGACGTGTTCACCGCCATTGCGCGCGAAACACTGGAAGGGCGCAACGCCCACACCACCGACGGGGTGATGCGCGCGCTCGGCCGCGCGCCTCGCGACTTCGCGGCGTTCGCCCAAACCGCGGCGCAAGGCGGCGCCTGGGCCGACACGGCCTGACAGCAACAAAGGAGAGGATCCTGACATGAGCCCCACCCTGTTCGAGAAAGGCGCGCTCGGGATTGCCGGCTTGACCGCGCTCGGGCTCGGCGCGTCGATCCTGATCGCGCCGCACGCCTTCTATGCCGGCTATGGCATCACGCTCGGTGACGACGCCAGCCTGCTGAGCGAGTTGCGTGCTTCCGGTGCCGGCCTCGCCGGGGGCGGCCTTCTGATGCTGCTGAGCCTCTGGCGGCACGCGCTCCTGCCTGTCGGCATGGCCGTGGCGCTGACGGTCTTTGTCGCCTTTCCGGCCGGTCGGCTGGTCGAGCTTGCCATCGACGGGATGCCATCCGCCAGCGTCCTCGGCGCCCTTGTCGCAGAGGTGATGATCGCCTTGCTCTGCCTCGCGGCCTTTCGCAGGCGGCTTTGGCGGAGCGCACCCGGCCTTGCCACGCCGCAATCCACGCGCTGAGCCCGCCGAAGGTCCGGAGGCCGCAGGCCAGACCCATCGCCGAACGGGGTCGACCCGCGCAGGATTGCGGCGTTGACGGCTTGTCGTCGGGGTGCGCGTTCTTGGGCTGGCGCCGCGATGATGGCGGGCGGAAACAGATGGAGGAGATCATGGAAGGCCTGCACTACCGTCGGGCAACCGAGGCGGACCTTGGCGCGATCATCGCGCTGCTGGCCGATGACATGCTCGGAGCCTCGCGTGAGCGCGCCGCGCCCGGGATCGACGATTGTTACCGGGCGGCATTTGCCGAGATCGACGCCGACCCGAACCAGCTTCTCTGCGTGGTCGAGGAGGGTCCGCGGATCGTCGGAACCCTCCAGTTCACGGTCATCCCGGGCCTGTCGCGGGGCGGCACGAGGCGCGGTCAGATCGAGGCGGTCCGCATCGTGCGCGACCGCCGGGGCGGCGGGCTGGGCGAGGCGATATTTGCCTGGGCGATCGGCCAATGCCGGGCGCGCGGGTGCGGCTTGGTTCAGCTCACGACGGACAAGGCCCGGCCAGACGCCCATCGTTTCTACGAGCGCCTGGGGTTCCGCGCGACCCATATCGGGTACAAGCTGGAGATCTGAGAGCCGCAGGGACGCCCTTGCCTGACCAGCGGCACCCGCAGAGACTGCGAACAAGGTGCCGCCGGCGGGCGTGTCGGGCCTGTCGGCGCAGCTCTATTGATCGACGAGACCGCCATCGAGGTGGCGCCGCATCGAGACCTGCCGGGTGATCGGGGGGCGAATCTCTTCGGCGTCGTCCCGCAGCTCGATGCCAAGACCGTTGCGGTCGTCGATCCGCGTCATGAAGCCCGCGTCGATGGTGAAACCGCCATCGACCACGGCCTGCCCGAGCAGTTCCGGCGTGCTCACGAGCACCATGTTGTCATAGCCGGTGGGGTACTCCTGAATATGGACATTGTCGCGGGCGAAGCCGATCGCGGCGCAGGCCGCGACACCGATCGGCGAGATCGGGTTGTGCGGCGCAACTTTGACGTCATTGGCCTCGGCAAGCGCCGCGACCTTGAGGGCGGCGGTGATCCCGCCGCAAACCCCGACCGACACCCGGGCGAAGGATAGCGCGCGGCGTTCGATGGCCATCTTGAACTGGTAGATGTTGAAGTATCGTTCACCGGTCGCGATCGGCACCGGGGATTTCGCCGCAACGTCGGCCATCGCGTCGATATTCTCGGGCCGGATCGGATCCTCGAGCCATCCGGGGCGGTACTCGGCCACCTCGCGGGCAAAGGCGATCGCCTCCGCAGGGGTCAGGCGTCGGTGCAATTCCAGCATCAGATCGACATTCGGGCCCGCGGCCTCGCGGCATCGGCGGGTGGTCTCGAGACCCATTTCCACGAGGCCGGACTGCCCGAGGAAATAGGGCTGGTCCTCGGGCTCATCGAGAAATGGATTGAGGTGACCGAGCGCGGTAAAGCCCTCCTGCGATTTCTCGCGGGCGAAGTTGGCCACCTCGTCGACCGTCTTTGCATAAACATGGGCATAGACCCGCAGCTTGTCGCGCACCGCGCCGCCGAGAACGTCGTAGAGCGGGGCATTGTAGGCCTTGGCCTTGATGTCCCAGAGCGCGATGTCAATTGCGGAGATCGCGCCGCCGACCGCGGCACCGTTGAAATGCGCAAAGCGGTGCATCATCTGCCAGTGAGATTCGATGCGGCGCGGATCCTTTCCGATCAGGTAGTCGCAATATTTCTGCAGCGCGGCTTCGGAAGCCTCCAGATGCCCCCACGCACCGCTTTCGCCGAAGCCGCGGATGTCGTTGTCGGTGATGATCTCGACGAAGAGGAACTGGCCCACGCGGCGGGGGCGGGCGGATTGGATTTTCACTGTGATCTCCTATCTGTAGCCGAGAGCATGCGGAAGCGCGGTGACGATCCCGGGCACGAGGATCAGGACGCAGAGGAAGGCGGTCATGATCAGCACGTAGGGAATTGCCACCCGGAAGAGCACGCCGATCCGGACATTGGCGACCTTCTGCAGCGCGTAGAGCACCATGCCGACGGGCGGGGTCATCAGGCCAAGGGTCAGGCTCATGGCCATCACGATGCCGAAATGTACGAGGTCCATTCCAAGCCGGTCGGCGATCGGCAGCAGAATGGGGGTGAGAATTATAATCGCCGGGGTCTGCGCCATGAAGCAGCCGACGACCCCCCAGATCAGCAGGAACAGGAACATCACCACCGTTGCGTTCTCGGACACCGAGGTGACAAGTGTTGCCAATGCCTGAGGCAAGCCAAGGCGCAACATGATCACGCCGAA
This sequence comes from Salipiger sp., assembly GCF_059781815.1. Classification (NCBI taxonomy): domain Bacteria; kingdom Pseudomonadati; phylum Pseudomonadota; class Alphaproteobacteria; order Rhodobacterales; family Roseobacteraceae; genus Salipiger; species Salipiger sp. Next base: position 13,160 of record NZ_JBYNAH010000017.1, read on the forward strand.
AGCGGAGGTCATGGCGATGATGAACATCAGCGTCGCGGTGTCGAGTACGGTGCCCTTCAGCTCCTCGAGCAGCTGCCGCCACGAGATTTCGCGGTACACGATCATGGTCAGAAAGAGCGCGTAAACGACGGCGACAGCGGCGGCCTCGGTCGGGGTGAAGATGCCGCCGTATATGCCGGCGAGAATGATGCCCGGGGTCAGGATCGGGAGGAACGCGCGCAGCGCCTTGGACCCGAGCTCGCGCGCCGGTGGAATCGAGCCGGTCGGCAGATTGCGCTGCCGCGCCTGCACCAGCACCCAGGCCATGAAGCACAGGGCAAGCAGGATGCCGGGAACGATGGCCGCAAGGAACAGCGTTGCTACCGATTGTTCGGCCTGAACCGCATAGGCGATCAGCACGATGGACGGCGGCAGGCAGGGGCCGAGCAGCGACGAGGCGGCGGTGACGCCGGCGGAGAAGTCCTCTGGGTAACCGTTAGACCGCATCGCTTTCATCTCGACCGCGCCGAGCCCCACGACATCGGCCGTGGCGGATCCCGACATGCCGGCGAAGATGAAGCTTGCAAGGACGTTGGCATGGCCGAGCCCGCCGCGCAGCGGCTGGGAGATTGCCGCGACAAAGTCGAACAGGCGCACGGTGACACCGCCGCTGTTCATCAGCCGTCCGGCAAGGATGAAGAACGGGATCGCCAGAAGCAGAAAGTTGTCTATGCGGTCGATGGCGAAGCGAGCAACCATTTTCGGCACGACCACTCCGGTTGGGTCGCCGAAGATGATCCAGCCGCCGATGATCGAGGCAAGGCCGGCCGAGACGGCAATCATCAGTCCCGCGAGGATCAGCATGACGACCATGAGGGTGAGAAGTATCGGCATCAGGCGTCGATCCCTTCATGCTGGGTCGGATGATAGACCTCGGGATCGCGCCAGGTGATGAGGACCAGAAGCGCGAAATAGGCCAACGCCACGCCCTCGACGAGATACATGGCGCCGATCGGAAGGATCGGGGGCAACGAGATGAAGGTCATCTTCCAGGTCGCCTGCATCTGCAGGAACGCGCCCCAGGAAAAATAGCCGAGCACCAGAAAGGTGATCGCTTTCAGGACGATGACATATGCGAGCACTGCCTTGCCCGGGATCAGCCGGACAAAGAAATCCACCGCGATGTGCTCTCCGCGGGTATAGGCTGCGGGAAGCGCGGAGTACACGGCGAGGACCAGCGCAAGCCGCGACAGCTCTTCGGTCCAGGCCAGCGGAAAGGCGAGCAGGTAGCGGAACAGGACCTGGCAGAGCACCGTGATCACCATGACGATTAGCATGGCGACCGAGATGCTCAGCCAGGCGCGTTCCGAAAATCGGACGAACGCGTTCACGATAGATGCGCTCAGTTCGACGTGGCTGCGGTTGCGTCAACGTCGGCCAGAAGGCCTTCGCGGCAGTTGGCCTGTGCGTATTCCTCGAGGATCGGGCGGGCGGCTTTGCGGAACGCCGCGGTGTCGGGCTCGACGAACTGGGTGGTGCCAGCGGCTTCGATCTTGGCGCGGATTTCCTCGTTCTCCTGCGCGACGGCGTCGTAGAGCCAGTCCATCGCCTGGGCCAAGGTCTCGTCGAAAGCCGCCTTCCTGTCTGCGTCAAGCCCGTCATAGAACGTGCTGTTGGCGTAGACGATGTTGTAGGTCCAGACGTGCTGGGTCAGGCTGATATAGTCCTGCACCTCGTGGAACCGGTTCGAGAATATCGTCGAGAGCGGGTTCTCCTGCGCATCGAAGACCCCCTGCCGAAGGGCGCCGTAGACCTCCGAAAGCGACATCGGCGCGGGCAGGGCGCCATAGCTTGCGAAGACCTTTGCCCTTAGATCGTTGGTAACCCGCATCTTCAGGCCCGCCATGTCGCCGGGCTCTTGCACCGCAACATTCGCTGTGACGTTGCGGCTGCCCCTGCGACCGACGCCGGCGATCTCGATGCCGTAGCTCGCCTTCATCGCATCCGAGGCCTGCTGCCCGATGGGGCCACGCCAGACCGCAAAGCCCTGGTCTTCGCTTTCGTAGATGTACTCGGCCTCGAGGCACTGGTATTCGGGTGCGGCAAATTGCAGAACAACCGGCGAACTGAGGTTCAGGTCGATCTCGCTGGAAGAGAGCTGCTGGATCAGTTCGCGGGTGCCGCCCAGGGTGCCGCCGGACAGGATGTTAATCGACATCTCGCCGTCGGTTTTTTCCGAAAGCAGCCGGTTCCACTCTTCCATCGCCTGAACGCTGACGTCGTTCTGGTTGAGGATGGTCGCCAGCGTCATGGTCTGGGCCATGGCGCCGCCGGATGCGACGGTCATGCAGACCCCGCCGGCCAGCGCCGTCGCGCCAAGAACCGGGCGCAGTTTGAGAATGGACTTAATCACGTTTGTCTCCTCCTGGTGGGTGTGGTGCGAGCTTCAGCTCCGGGCAAGCGCCTGAAGCCGGAAATGCTCTTCCATGCGGCGGCGTGCCTCCTCAGCATCGCCGGTCTTGATGGCCTCGAAGATGTGCCAGTGCTGATCGCTGCGTTCGGCGGCCGGGCGCGGCATGAGCCCGACGCCTTCCCATGCCGAGCGGAAATAGCGATGCGCTTCGCGCTGGAGCGCAGTCATGTAGGGGTTGCCGCAGTGATCGCCGATGCACTGCTCGAAGCTGAGATCGATGGCGTGGGCGCGCTTGCTGCGCTCGGGCTCAGAGTCCGCGGCCTCGAGACAGGCTTTCAGCGCTGGGATCAGGTCGGGATCTGCCAGCCGGGTCGCCGCTTCCACGATGGTGCAGTCGAGCGCGCAGCGCGCTTCGGTGGCTTGACGCAGCCGGATGCGCCGCTCCTCGGAGCCGAGGTTTTCGCGATCGAGAAGCGCGAGCTTCTGGGGCTCCTTCACGAAGCTCCCCGCGCCCTGGCGGACCACGATGATGTCGAGCGCCGCGAGATAGCCCAGTCCCTCGCGGACGGCGCTGCGCCCGACCCCAAGCGTCTCCGAGATCTCCCGTTCTGTCGGCAGGCGATCGCCTTCCTTGAGGTTTCGCGACGCGATGACCTCCTGAATCTGGCGCGCGACTTCTTCGGAGACCCGCTTTCGCGCAATCGGCTTCAGTCCGTCGGTGAGTTTGTCGGGGGTCGCGTTTGGCATTGTCTCGAATCATAAGGTGATCAGTTGTCAGACCAATATTGAGTTTATCCGTGGCTCAGGTCAAGAACGCAGTTTTCCGCCGGTCTCGCAGGCCACGGTCGCGGGCGGTTCGGGCGAGGGGAGAGCCCACGGAACGGGCTCCATGATGTGGGCTTCCCGAAGCTGCGGCTGGCACGTCCGTGCGCGCACGCTGGGTGCGGCGTGAACGCGCTTGCCGGACTATAATTTATAAAATATAAGAGCATCACGACGGAACTGGTGAGGATCATGACATCCAGCGCTCTCCACGCCTACTGGCCCGACTTCAAGGATCCCCTGCTGGCTGACGCCGCCGGCGGATTTCTCGCGCCGCGCCCGGCTTTCGGGTTCGACCGGCTCGCACAGGTCTTGCGCGACGGCTGGGGGCTCTCCGGTACGCTGACCGATCTCGGCGGCGAGCGGGACTGCAACACGCGCGTCGAGCTTGCCGACGGTCGCCGCCTGGTTCTGAAGATCTTCAGCCCCGATGACGAGGCCCAGATCCGGGCATTCCAGCATCAGGTGATGACGCATCTGCAGGGCCGGGGCATCCGGCTCACCCCGAACCTCTACCCGACCCGCGACGGCGCGCTCGAGTGTGTCATCGCGGACCGGGAAAAGGCCCGCTTCTACGCGGTGTTGATCGATCTGATGCCGGGCCGCCCGCCGCAGCCCGACGGCAGTGCCGCGCAGCAGCGCATGATCGGGCGCGGCATCGCCGAGCTACATCGCGCGCTTCGCGGGCTCGACTGTCCGGCGGCAAACCGGGTGCTGCTGTGGGACCAGATGAACGCTCCGCGCCTGCGGGAAGCGGCAGAGATGGTCGAGGATGTCGCCCTGCGGTCCCGTATCCTCGGCGGCATGGGCCATCTCGAGCAGCGGATGCCGGCGCTCAGTGCGCTGCCCTCGCAGCTGATCCACAACGACCTGAGCCAGAGCAACATGCTGGTATCGGACGACAACCCCCTGACACTGAGCGGGATCTTCGATTTCGGCGACATGGTGATTGCGCCGCGGATCAATGACATTGCCATCGCCGCCAGCTATTTCACCCTGCCGGACCGGCCGCTCGCGCCGCAGCTCGCCAATCTCGTGGCCGGCTACGAAGAGATCATCGCGCTTGGTGATGACGAGCTCGCGGCGCTGCCCGATGCAATGCTCGCGCGGATGCTTCTGCGCATGATCATTCCGCTCTGGCGCAGCGCCCTGTTCCCCGCGAACCGCGCCTACCTGCTGCGCCATTTCGATGCCGGGCGGGCGCTGGCCGAGCGGCTTCTGCCGCCCGAGGGCGCTGCCGGCCACACGCCCTTCGCCTTCAACAGATCCCATCTGGACACGCTTTGCCATGACTGACGACGCTTCCGACACCACGCTGATGGCGCGCCGGAGCCGCACGCTCGGGCCGGCCTACCGGCATTTCTATGACGCTCCGCTGCACCCGGTGCGCGGCGAGGGGGTCCGGCTCTTCGACGCCGAGGGAAGGGCCTATCTCGATGCCTACAACAACGTGCCCTCGGTCGGGCATTGCCACCCGCGCGTGGTCGAGGCGCTGGCCGCGCAGGCGGCGCAGCTCAACACCCATACGCGCTATATACATCCCGGGATCGTCGAATATGGCGAGCGGCTGACGGCGCTGTTCGATCCGGCGCTCTCGCAGGTGATGTTCACCTGCACCGGCAGCGAGGCCAACGACCTGGCGCTGCGCGTGGTGCGCGCGATCACCGGTGGGACCGGCATCATCGTGACGTCGAACGCCTATCACGGGGTGACCGCAGATCTGGCAGAGCTGTCGCCGTCGCTTGGCGCGGCGAACCCGCTCGGCGCGCATGTGCGCACCGTCTCGCCGCCCTCGGCGGCGGATGGCGGCGCCGGCTTCACCGCCGAGGTGCGGGCGGCCATCGCCTCTTTGCAGGCGGCGGGGCTGCGCCCGGCAGCGCTGCTGTTCGATACGGTCTTTGCCAGCGACGGCGTCTATCTCGATCCGCCCGGCTGCATTGCCGGTGCGGTGGATGCGATCCGCGAGGCCGGTGGCCTGTTCATCGCCGACGAGGTGCAGGCAGGGCTTGCGCGGGTCGGCTCGCACATGTGGGCCTATGAGCGCCACGGGGTGACGCCGGACATCGTCACACTGGGCAAGCCGTTGGGGGCGGGGCACCCGCTCGCGGCGATGGTGATCCGGCCCGAGCTGCTGGCGGAGTTTGGGGCGAAAATCCGTTATTTCAACACCTTCGGTGGCAACCCGGTGTCGGCTGCGGTGGGGCTTGCGGTGCTCGACGTGATCCGCGACGAGGGCCTGCAGGAGAACGCCGCCCGCGTGGGCCGCGCCCTGCAGGAGGGGCTTGCCACGCTCGCGGAGCGCCATCCCGAGGTCGTCGCCGAGGTGCGCGGCACCGGGCTTTACGCGGCGTTGGAATTGCGCGGCGCGCCCGAGCGGGCAGGGCAGGGCATCTCCTGGTTGCTGAACGAGATGCGCTGCCGCGGCGTGCTTCTGGGAAGCTGCGGCTCGCACGGGCAGGCGCTGAAGATCCGCCCGCCGCTGCCCTTCGGCGAAAGCGACCTTGCGGAATTGCTGGATGCGCTGGATGGGGGCTTGTCGCAGGACGGGCTTTGTCACATTCTCGGCGCTCGATCCGAGAGGGGCGCTCCGCAGCGGGCGTGAGAGGAGATCCATGCCAGATCCTGCCAAGCCGAGCATGTCGCGCACCGGCAACCTGAAGCCCATCGCGTCGGGGAGCCTCTCGGCGCGGGCCTACGAGGCGATGCGGCGGGGGCTGATCGAGGGCGAGTTCTCGCCCGGACAGCGGCTGATCCTGCAGGATCTGGCGGATCATTTCGGCACCTCGATCACGCCGGCGCGCGAAGCGGCGATGCGTCTCGCCAGCGAGGGCGGGCTCGAGCTGCGCTCGGGCCGTTTCCTCTTCGTGCCCGAGATGGATCGCGGCCGCTATCTCGAGGTTCGTGCCATGCGGATCGAACTCGAGGGGCTGGCGGCCCGGATCGCGGCCACGCGCTGCACCCCCGAGGATCTTGAGCCGTTGCGCGAGATCCAGCGCGCCTATGCCGCCTCGGAGGCGCCGGAGCAGGCCGAGCAGGCCGCGCGCCTGAACCGTCAGTTTCATGCGGGGGTCTATCAGCTGTCGGGGATGCCGCTGCTGATCAGCCATATCGAGCAGCTCTGGGTCGCCATGGGCCCGATGCTGGCGGTGTTTTACGAGCCGGGCAGCCGGCGCTATTTCGGTGCCGAGGTCCATGACTCGATCCTTGCCGCGCTGGCCGCCGGCGACGGCGCCGCGGCCGAGCTGCAGATCCAGAGCGACATCGTCAACGGCACCGCGAGCTTCCTCGCTTATTTCGACAGGCAAGACGCGCAGCGCTGAGCCCGGCCCGGGCGTGCTGCGGCTGCCCTGCGCGCCCCGCCGGGGCGCCTTCTGCCGCGGTCCCTCACAGCATATCCGATAGGTTGCCCAAGTGTTGGGCGCGGCCACGGTTTTCGTGAGCTTTCCCGCTCCGGTCGCTTGACCTCATAATTTATAAATTACACGATATGAATCACCGGCGCATCTCCTCCCGAGCCGCCGCAACAAGACATGCAGCCGGCGTACCGGCGTTCCAACAGAGGAAGACACTGACATGACTGCCCTGAAGCTGACCTCCGCAGCGCTGGCTCTTGTCGTTGGCGGCACCGCCGCGCAAGCGCAGGACTGGTGGCCGTTCGAGATCAACGCCGCCAAGAACGGCGATCTCGAGACCGTCGAGACCATCGCCTACCAGCCGCTCGAAAAGGCCTCGAAACCGTGGAACCTCTGCGTCGTCGTTCCGCACATGCAGGACAGCTACTGGGTCGCGATCGACCACGGCCTGGTGGACGCAGCCAAGCGCCAAGGCGTCAAGATGACGGTCTACCAGGCGGGCGGCTATGCCAACCTGCCGCGCCAGGTGGCGCAGTATGATGACTGCATGGCTTCGGGTGCGGATGCGATCCTGATCGGGGCCATTTCCGAGGCCGGCATGGCGGCCAAGATCACCGAGGGCATGGACAAGGGCATCGTCAATATCGCCCTCGCCAACCCGGTGCTCGAGACCCCGATCACCGCGCGCATCACGCCGGACTATTACCAGAAGGGCTACCAGGGCGCGCTCTATGCCGGCGAGACGCTGGGCGAGGGGGCAAGCGCCATCGCCTTCCCCGGGCCGCAGGGCAGCGGCTGGGCCGAGACCTACCTGCAGGGCTTCGTCGACGGCGCCGCCGAGGCCGGCATCAGCGTCGCGGGCGAGTATTTCGGCGAGGCCAGCGTGCCGGCGCAGCTGCGTCTCGTCGAGGATGCGCTGATGAGCAACCCCGACGTGACCATGCTCTGGGGCGGCGCGCCCGCTGCCGAGGCCGCGGTTGGCGCGCTTGCCGATGCCGGCATGGAGGGCGACGTGTCGATCTTTGCCAGCTACGAGAACCAGACCATGCTGAGCATGATCAAGGACGGCAAGGTACAGCTGGTGGCCACCGAATACCCGGTGATGATCGGCGAGATCTCGGTCGATCTGGCGATCCGCGCGCTCGAGGGTGAGCCCTACGAGCAGGTGCTGCTGGTGGCTCCGGGCCTCGTGACCGCCGACAACATCGCCGAGTACGACACCACGCAGATCTTTGCCCCCGAGGGCACGCAGCCGGTGTTCTCGGTCGAGTGACGCCGCCGCGCCCGCCCCGACGGGGCGGGCGCCTGATCCCCAGAGCCCCGCGATCGGGGTGAACAGGACTTTCATGCTCAACGTATCGGGACTGACCAAGCGCTTCGGCAGCTTCACGGCGCTGGAGGCGGTGGACTTCACCCTTCTGCCAGGCGAGGTGCACGCGCTTCTGGGCGAAAACGGCGCCGGAAAATCGACGCTGATCAACGCGATCTGCGGCACCTTCCCACCTTCCGAGGGCAATGTGCAGCTCGACGGGCGGTCGCTGCTGGATCTCTCGCCGCTGCGGGTGCGCGAGGTCGGCGTCGCGCCGGTGTTCCAGGAATTCTCCCTCGCGCCCGCGCTCAGCGTGCTCGACAATCTCTTCCTCGGACGCGAGGCGACGCGCGGACCGTTCCTGCGCCGCGGCGAGATGCGCCGCGAGGCCGAGGTGCTGCTGGGCCGGATCGGGTTTTCCCTGCCGCTCGACGAAAAGGTGTCGCGCCTGTCGCGCGCCCAGAAGCAGATGGTCGAGATCGCCAAGGCGCTGCGGCTGTCGCCCAAGATCCTCATCCTCGACGAGCCGACCGCCTCGCTCACCGATGGCGAGGCCGAAAAGCTCTTCGAGGCGGTGGCGCGGCTCAAGGCGCAGGGCGTCGGGATCCTCTACGTGTCGCACCGCATGGCCGAGATCCGGCGGCTCTCGGACCGTGTCACGGTGCTGCGCGGCGGGCGGTTGATTTCCGCCATGCGCACCGCCGATGTGACCGATGCCGAGCTGATCGAGATGATGGTCGGCCGCCCGGTCGACGAGCTGTTTCCCGAGATCCACAACCGCCCCGGCGCGCCGGCGCTGCGCGTCAGCAATCTGAGTACGGCGACGGGCAGCGTCCGCGCCGCCTCGATCGAGGCGCGCAAGGGCGAGGTCATCGGCCTCGCCGGGCTGGTCGGCTGCGGCCGCTCCGAGCTGTGCCGGGCGATCTTTGGGCTGGAAGACATCTCCTCCGGGGAGATCGTGCTGGGCGATACCCCGGTGGCGAAGCCGCGCCCGGACCGGATGTTCGCGGCCGGGATCTGCTATTTCCCCGGCGACCGGGCCGCGGAGGGTCTGGCGCTGAACCGCCCGGCGCGCGAAAACGTGTCGATGGCCGGCTTGCGGCTCGGCAAGCTGAGCCGGGGCGGCCTGCTGCGCGCGGGCGCCGAGCCCGAGGTGGTTGCGGGGCCGCTCGACAAGCTCGGGCTGCGCCCGATGATGCCCGAACGCCGGGCCGGGGCCTTCTCGGGCGGCAACCAGCAAAAGGTGATGCTGGCGCGCGGGCTGGTCGACGATTTCGACGTCTACCTCTTCGACGAGCCCACCGTCGGCATCGATGTCGGCGCCAAGACCGATGTCTACCGCTTCATCAAGCAACTGGCCGAGGGTGGCGCCTGCGTCATCGTCTCGACCTCAGAGCTTCCCGAGCTGCTGCATCTGTCAGACCGCATCTACGTCATGGCCGGCGGTGCCGTGGTGCAGGAGATCGCCCGGGCCGAGGCCTCGGAAACCGCCATCCTGTCGCATTATTTCGGGGAGTGAGCGCATGAGCGTGACCACCGACAATCCCGCCCCTGCCGGCCCGTCCCGGCTCGAGGGGTTTCTCGTCAATGGCGGCGTGGTGCTGGTTCTGCTGGTGCTGATCGTCGCGGTATCCGCGGCGGTGGAGCCGCGTTTCCTCAACAAGCTGAACCTGATGAACATGGGGCGCAACTTCGCCTTCCTCGCGATCCCGGCGCTCGCGCAAATGCTGGTGATGACCACCGGCGGCTTCGACCTGAGCCTCGGCGCGGTGGTGGCGAGCGGCTCCGTGGTCTCGGCGCTGGTGATGCGCAGCATGGGGGCCGACCTGCCCGAGGCGGGGGTCGCGCCGGTGCTTGCCGCGCTGGCGGCGGCGTTGGCGCTGGGGCTCGCGATCGGAGCCTTCAACGGCTGGCTGGTGGCGCGCTTCGACATCTCGGCCTTCATGGTGACGTTGGCCACCGCCTCGGCGATCGTCGGCGTGGTGCTGTTCCAGACCCAGGGCATCCCGATCTACGGCGTCTCGGAGGGCTTCATCGACCTGATCGGCCGCGGCCGGATCGGGCCGGTGCCCTATGTCGCGCTGATCGCGCTGGCGCTGGTCGCCCTTGGCATCGTGATGCAGCGCGGCACCCTCTTCGGGCGGCACATCTACGCGGTGGGCTCCGACGCGCGCGCCGCGGTGCTTTCGGGGGTGCCGCGGGCGAGGGTGCTGATCGCGACCTATGCGCTGGCCGGAGCGCTTGCGGGGGTCACCGGGTTCCTGATGACCGCCCGGCTTGGATCCGGGCAGGGCACCATCGCCGAGACGCTCGCGATGCAGACCATCGCCGCTGCGGTGATCGGAGGCGTGTCGCTGCGCGGCGGCGTGGCGCGGGCCGAGCTGGTGGCGCTGGCGGCGCTGTTCCTGACGGTGATGGCCAACGCGATGAACCTGATGCGCATCGACAGCAAGTTCCAGACGCTGGTGCTGGGCCTCGTCCTGCTCGGGGCGCTGGCCCTCGAACGGCTCGTGCTGCGGGAGAAGACAGAATGACCGACGTGATGACACGCCGTACCGGCCCGGCGCTGGCCGACCGGCTCAAACCTTTCAGCCTGCCTCTCGGCATCGTTGCACTGCTGCTCGTCTTCGCGCTGATCGAGCCTCGGGTGATTTCCGGCGCCAACCTGCGCAACATCGCGCTCCAGACGAGTTTTCTCGCAATCTTTGCCGCCGCGCAATGCGTCGTGCTGCTGACCCGCGGCTTCGACCTGTCGCTCGGCGTCACGGTCTCGCTGGTGAGCGTCGGGGCCGGCATGGCGATGACTTCGGCCGGCGTCGTCGCGGGGCTCGCGGCAGGCTGCGGCATCGCGCTGGCGGTGGGGCTGTTCAACGGGCTGCTGATCGGCGCCATCGGGATCAACGCCTTCGTCGCCACGCTCGGCACCTCCTACGTGGTCATGGCGCTGGCCTCGACCCTGAGCGGCGGCTTCCCGGTCGCCCCGCTGCCGCCCGCGTTCAACGCCATCTTCGCGCAGGGCAGTTTCCTGGGCATCCGGGCGGCGGTCTGGGGAGCGGTCCTGGTGCTGGTGCTGATCGGCCTGATGCTGCGCTTCACCACGCTGGGCCGGAGGCTCTACCTCGTCGGCGCCAGCGCCCGCGCCGCCACCGCGGCCGGCATCCGCCCCGCCGCGGTGCTGATCGCGGCCTATGCGATCTGCGGACTTCTCGCTGGCATCGGCGCGCTGCTGCTGACCGCGCGAACCGGCTCGGGAGAGCCCAATCTCGGCGGCAACCTGACGCTCGAATCCATCGCGGCAGCGGTCGTCGGAGGCGCCAAGCTCACCGGCGGCGAAGGCGGCGTCAGCTCGGCGCTGTTCGGGGCGCTGTTCATCACCGTGCTGTCGAACGGCATGAACCTCGTGCAGGTCGACGGCTACATCCAGCAGGTTTTCCTGGGCGCGATCATCGTGCTCAGCCTCATCCTCGGTCGGGACGGCGCGCGCCGCTGACCGCCCTTCAAGAAAGGCATATCCCATGAGCTACCAGGTCTGCATCGACATCGGCGGCACCTTTACCGACTGCCTCGTCTCCGATCCCGAGGGCGGCATCTCGATCTTCAAGTCGCCGACCACGCCGGGCGAATTCGAGAAGGGCTTCATCAACGTGCTGCATGTCGCCGCCGAGGGGCTGGGGCGCAGCCCCGAGCAGTTTTTCTCCGAGATCGAGATGATCGTGCACGGCTCTACGGTTTCGACCAACGCGCTGGTCGAGCGCAAGACCGTCAAGGTCGGCCTGATCCTGAACGAGGGGCACCGCGACATCCTCGTGCTGCGCGAGGGCCCGCGCAAGGGCGCCTTCCAGTGGAAGATCGATTACCCCGAGCCCTATGTGCCGATCCACCTGACCCACACGGTTCCCGGGCGCATCGACGCGCGCGGCCGCGAGATGACGGCGCTCGACGAGGGCGCGGTGCGCGCCGCCGCTGCAAAGCTGGCCGAGAGCAAGGTCGAAGCGGTCGCGGTTGGCCTCCTGTGGTCGGTGGTCAACCCGGTCCACGAGCTGCGGGTGCGCGAGATCCTCGCCGAGGAGATGCCCGGCGTGCCGGTCACCCTCAGCCACGAGATCAACCCCATGCCGCGCGAGTACAAGCGCGTCATCGCCGCCGCCATCGACGCCTCGATCAGCCCGATCGTGCGGCGCTATATCGAGGATCTGAAGACCGCGCTGGACGCCCAGGGCTATGGCGGCGAGCTGCTGCTGGCCAATTGCGTCGGCGGGATGATGCCGCTGCCCGAGATGCTGCGCAAACCGATCTACTCGGTGATGTCCGGCCCGACGCTCGCCCCGATGGCGGCGCTGGCACTCTCCGACGCCCCCGACATCATCGTGGGCGACATGGGCGGCACCACCTTCGACGTCTCGGCGCTGCGCGATCACCAGATCATCGTCACACCGGACAGCATGATCCACGACGACAATCTCGGCATTCCCAAGGTCGACGTGCGCTCGGTCGGGGCAGGAGGCGGCTCCATAGCCTCGGTGGATGCCGGCGGCCTGTTGCATGTGGGGCCGCACTCGGCCGGCGCGCGCCCGGGCCCGGCGTGCTATGGCCACGGTGGCACCGAGCCCACGGTGACCGACGCCAACGTCATCCTCGGCATCGTCGATCCCGACTATTTCCTTGGCGGCAAGATGCAGCTCGACCGCGCCGCGGCCGAGCGCGCCGTCGGAAAGATCGCCACCGCGCTCGGCGTGTCGCTGCAGGAGGGGGCCTATTCGATCTACACCACCTCGAACCACAACATGGTCGCAGCCATCGAGGAGATCACCGTGCGCGAGGGCATCAACCCCCGCGACAGCTATTTCGTCTGCGGCGGCGGCGCGACGGCGATCCATATCGCCGAGATGGTCGATATCCTCGGACTCACCCGCTACATGATCCCGCGCTTCATGGCGGGACTCTCGGCCTTCGGCGGGCTGATCTCGGACATCCGCCGCGAGGAGGCCGCGGTGGCGCTGACCTCGGATGCGTCCTTTGACTTCGACGCGGTGAACGCGACGCTCGAGGCTCTGAGAGCACAGGGCGAGGCGTTTCTCGAGGGCGCCGGAGTGCTCGAGAGCGCGCGCACCTACGAGATCGCCTTCATGGGACGCTACGAATACCAGAGCTTCGAAATCGAGGTGCCGCTCACCATCGACGGCCCGCTGACACCCGATCACCTGTCCGAGATGGTCGAGGCCTTCCACAGGATGCACGAGCGGATCTATTCGATCCGCACCGACGGCGACCCGGTGGAGTTCACCTCGTGGAAGCTGCGCGCCATCGGGCATCGTCCCGGGCAGGACATGTGGTCGCGCTTTTCGCTGCCGGCGCAGCAGGGCGAGACCCGGGCAAAGGGCCGTCGCGGGGTCTATTCCGAGCGGACAAGGCAGATCGAGCAGCTGCCGGTCTACGACCTGTCCGATCTCGGCGCGGGGGCGGCGCTGCCCGGTCCCTGTCTTGTCGAGGCCCCGACCTTCACCGCCTATCTCAAGGCCGGGCATGACGGCGTTCTCGATGCGCAGGGCAATCTCTGCGTCACCGTCGACGCCGCCCGTGCCGGCGCCGTCGCCGTCACCACCGCCCAGATCCCGGCCTGACCCAGGAGAGTTGCCATGAACATGCCTCTGACCTCTGCCCCCGAGGGCGACCGCCGCATCGACCCCTTCATGATCTCGGTGCTGAAGAGCCGCTTCGAGGCGATCGTGCGCGAGATGACCCTTGTCGTCATGCGCGCCTCGCGCTCGGCGGTGATCAAGAACGCCCGCGATTTCTCCTGCGCGATCCTGACCTATGACCACGAGCTGGTCACGGTCGAGGACGCGTTGCCGATCCACGTGATGTCGATGGACATGGCGACGCGGCCGCTCACCGATCTGTTCGACGACATCTCCGAGGGCGACATCTTCGTCAACAACTGCCCCTATACCGGCGGCACGCACCACGCCGACCTGATCATGGCGATGCCGGTCTTTGTCGAGGGCGTGCCGCTGTTCTGGGTCGTGGCGCTGTCGCACCACGCCGATACCGGTGCGCCGGCACCGTCGACCTACCTGCCCTTCGCCAAGACCATTTTCGAGGAGGGCATGCACTTCCCCTGCGTGAGGATCGCCGAGAACTACGAGGAGAAGGCCGACATCCTGCGCATCGGTGCCATGCGCAACCGGGTGCCGGATCTCTGGCTCGGGGACGTGCGGGCGCAGATCGGCGCCTGCCGCACCGGCGAGCGCCGCATTCGCGAGCTCTGCGGACGCTATGGCCGGGAAACCGTGCTCGATTTCATCAAGGACTGGTTCGACTATGGCGCACGCGCCGCCAAGGCCGCGATCCAGAAGCTGCCGGCCGGCGACTACACCTACAGCCTCGCGCATGATCCGGTGCCCGGCGTCGCCGATGACGGGATCCCGATCAACGTCACCGTGCGCGTCGATCCCGAGGCCGGCGAGATCGTGGTCGACGTGCGCGACAACATCGACTGCGTCCCCGGCGGTCTGAACCTGTCGGAGAACACCTGCACCGGCTCGTGCCGGATCGGCGTGTTCAACAATCTCGACGAGAGCGTGCCGCATAACGAGGGCGCCAAGTCCCGGGTCCGGGTCGAAATGCGCGATGGCTCGGCCATCGGAAAACCGAAATACCCGGTCGGCACCTCGGTCGCGACCACCAATGTCAACGACCGCCTGATGATTGCCGGCAACGCGGTGTTCTCGGAAATGGGCGCGCCATACGGCCACGCCGAAAGCGCGTTCCACCTGCCCGCCGGCGTTGGCGTGATTTCGGGAAGCGATCCGTTCAAGCAGGACAAGAGTTATATCAACCAGGTCTTCGTGGGCTATGGTGGCGGTGGCGCCAACAGCGGCCATGACGGCTGGCTGACCTATTGCGGGCCGGCCAATGCCGGCTTGATCCAGCTCGACTCCGTCGAGGTCGACGAGAGCATGTACCCGATCCTCATCGAACGCCGTGGCGTCAAGACCGACAGCCAGGGCTTCGGCGAATACGAGGGCGCGCCGGGGATGGACGGGGTGTTCTATCCGCTCGACCACACGATGACCGTGGCCTACGCCGCCGACGGCAAGGTCAACCCGCCCAAGGGCGTGCTCGGCGGCCAGCCCGGCGGGGCCTCGGACACGGTGCGGATCGAACCGGACGGGGCCCGCGTTACGCTGGCGGAGTTCTCGGAAGAGAATTTTGCCGCCGGCCAGAAATGCGAGTTCACCTCCTGCGGCGGGGGCGGCTATGGTGCCCCCGAGGCCCGCGACCCGGCCCGGGTGGCGGCCAGCGTCAATCGCGGCTGGCTCAGCCTCTCGCTGGCGCGCGAGGTCTACCGGGTCGCCCTGCGCGAGGCCGGAGAACCCGGGCTCTACGAGGTCGACGGGGACGGCACCGCCGCGTTGAGGGCATGAACATGGAGGCTGCCGCGATGGCGCATCTCGACCTGAACGCCGCCCCGCCGCGCGAGGGGGCGGAGTGGCCACAGGGTGCCGCCTATATGGACGGTGCTTTTATGCCGGTCTCCGAGGTGCGCCTGCCGGCGACCGACTGGGGCTACCGGCGCTCGGACGTGACCTATGACGTGGTCGGGGTCTGGGATGGCTGTTTCTTCCGGCTCGATGATCACATCGCCCGGTTTCGCGCCTCGATGGACCGCCTGCGCCTGAGCCCGCGCGAGAGCGATGCCGAGATCCGCGAGATCCTGATCGAATGCGTGCGGCGTTCGGGGCTTCGTTCGGCCTATGTGGCGATGGACTGCCTGCGCGGCAGCCCGCCGCCGGGCGCGCCCCGGCTGCCGTCCTCGGCCCGGCCCTGGCTGCTGTGCCAGGCGCTGCCCTGGGCCTGGGTCGCCAGCCCCGAGCAGCAGCGGCGCGGCGTGACGCTGATGATCCCCGAGGCCCGCCGCATCCCGATGTCGAGCTTCGACGCGCGGGTGAAGAACTTCCACTGGGGCGACCTGACCGAGGGCCTGTTCGAGGCCGAGGCTGCGGGCGCCGACTTCCCGATCCTGCTCGACGGCGACGGCCATGTGACGGAAGGGCCGGGCTTCAACGTGTTCAGCGTCACGGGCGGGGTGGTCTCGAGCCCGCGGAGCGGCGCGCTCGAGGGCATCACCCGGCGCTCGGTGTTCGAGCTCTGCGAGGAGATCGGCCTGCGCGTCGAGCAGCGCGACATTTCCGAGGCCGAGTTCGTGGCCGCCGCCGAGATCTTCTGCGCCACCACCGCAGGCGGCATCTGGGGCGCCCGGCGGATCGGGGACAGGGTGCTGGGCAACGATGCTCCGGGGCCGCTGACCGAGCAGTTGCGCACGCGCTACTGGCGCAGGCGGGCAGAGGGCTGGCACGCGACCCCGGTCACCGTGTGAGCGGGCCGCTCCGGAGCGCGCTTGATGAGTGCGGAACGCTCGGACTATTCCGACCGGTATGGGACAACGTCACCTTTGACCGGTCCCTGCGGGCGCTCCGTTGCGGGCCGATGGCATCGGCTCCGGCGGAGCAGACACGCGCGCCGACCAACACCGTCAGGGCAAGGACCCCCAGCCCGCCGAGCGAATGGCCTGGCACCCGGAGCGGCTCGTTTGGGGCGATCTCGGCCAGCCGTGTCTGCGCGGCGGCCTGATCTTGGACGACCCAGTGTGTGCGCTACTTGAAGCGCGACTCCCATTTCTGCGAGCAAGCGGTTCAGTCAGATGAAGGCAGGCGCTGAGGGTCGCGATGTGTCCCCGCGGGGACAGAGTATCCGCAAAAACCAAAAAACGAGGCCGGTGCCGTTGGGTCCGCCGCCGGGTTAAGGGCGAAAATTGACCGAGTGTTCCTGGCGTGTCCCCGCGGGGACAGCAACAGAGCTGCGCGTTGATGGATCGAACATCGGCGCGTGTCCCCGTGGGGACGCGCTGCGCGACGGCCACGGGCGAGGGCTTTCATCCGTTCTTAGAGACGTGCTCCAAGAGGCCCTGTCCGCCCATCTCTATGTCGAAGCGGATGCCCGCCTCGGCGGCCTCCGCATCGCCGTTCCTCAAGGCCTCGATGATGCGTTCATGCGGATGCGGTTGCCAATCGGAGGGAACGCCCGCGTCATAGAGGTGCGACAGGATCGGGCCGCACCGCACCCAAAGGTTTTCGACCAGATCATAGGTGATTGGTAAGCGTCCGGCTCTACAGAGCGCCAAGTGGAACTCGGTGTTTAGGTGAACCGCATCGGCAAAGGACTGGCGCGCGTGGCAATCGGAGATGCCGGACTGGATGTCCTCCAGTTCCTGCACCTCCGCAGCCGATATGCGCCGGGCCGCGGCTGCCGCCGTCTTGCCTTCGAGGTCCATGCGGATGCTGCGGATCTCGAGCAGCTGCTCGAGGGTCAGCGACGGAACGTAGACGGTACCACGCTCGTCGAAGGCCATGGCGCGTTCAAAGACCAGCCGCAGCAGTGCCTCGCGCATGGGGGTCAGCGATATCCCAAAACGCTGCGATAGCGGACGCAGCCGGAGCCGTTCGCCAGGCGCGAGCTGGCCGCGCATGAGCGCATTTCGAATCGTTGTATAGGCGCGGTCGCTGAGGTTCTCGCGTTCGATTGGTTTCGCCCAATCATTTGATAAGTCTGACATATTTAGCCCTCCGCCTGCGCCGTCCGACGATCGATGAGATTTTTCGGCTTTACTGTTATAACAAATAAAATATAACCGACTCATTGGCCAGACTTAGTTTCCGGCCGCCCGTATCGGGAGAATACGGGACATCTGGAGGAGATCATAACCGATGCTTGCGTTGCGCAAGACACGTGCCGGGACAGGTGTGAGCCTCGTCTCGACCAGCTTCTGCTGCCCGCGTCCTGGCAAGGGCGAGGTCGAGGTGGCGGTGAAGGCCGCAGGGATCTGCGGCAGCGACCTTCACGCGGTCGCCTGGGATCCCGGCTATGTGTTCATGGAACGGCACCTTCCGCTGACCCTCGGTCATGAGTTCGCCGGCACGGTCACTGCGACGGGAGAGGGCGTTAACCGCCTCGCCCCGGGAGACCGGGTCGTGTGTTCGCCCACGCTGACCTGTGGTCATTGCGAGGGCTGCAGGCGGGGGCGACCGACGGCCTGCGAGGCGCGGCAGATCGTCGGGCTGCATCGGGACGGCGGTTTCGCCGAGCGTGTTCGGGTGCCCGAGAGCGTTCTGCACCGGCTGCCTGCGGGTATCGGCTTCGAGCGAGCGGCGCTGGCCGAGCCACTCTCGATCGCGGTGAACGCGGTCAACGTGGCCGAGGTCGCTGCCGGGGATCGGGTGCTGGTGCTCGGCCCAGGACCGATAGGGCTGGCCTGCGCCTTCGTGGCTCAGGAGCGCGGAGCAAGTGTTCTGTTGGCGGGGCTGCGAGACGAGGCGCGGCTGCGCATTGCGCGGGAGACGGGCGTCAGAAGGACCGTGGATCTGGCCGAGAGGCCGCTCGATGCGGCGCTTCAGTCCGATTTCGGCGGTCGCTGCGACCAAGTCATCGAGGCTACCGGGGTCGCGGCCTCGGTGGGGCAGGGGCTTCATGCGCTGCGCCCGGAAGGCATCTTCGTGGCGGCGGGGATCCATGCGGTGCCCTGCGACATCGACCTGTCGCGCCTTGTGCGCGAGAAAAAGCAGCTGCGCGGCGCCCACGACACCACGCCTGCGGCCTTTGCCGAGGCCATCGCGCTGCTCGAGCGGCGCGGCGACGCGCTGGCGCATCTCATCACCCACACCCTGCCGCTCAGCCGGGGCGAAGAGGCCTTCGCCCTCGCCCGGGACGGTGCGGCGATGAAGGTGCTGCTGCACCCGGAACCCTTGGGAGGACAGACCACATGACCGAAACGACGCGCGCCGTGATCGCGGATGGGGCAGGGGGCCCGGAAGTGCTGCGGGTGACCGAGATCCCGCGCCCCGTGCCCGGCCCCGGCCAGCTGCTGATCGAGGTTCACGCCGCCGGCATCAACCGGCCCGACGTGATGCAGCGGCAGGGCAATTACCCGCCGCCGCCGGGGGCAACGAATGTCTTCGGGCTCGAACTCGCCGGCGTGGTGGCGGGGCTTGGCGAGGGGGTCGAGGGCTTTGCCATCGGCGACCGGGTGATGGGGCTGGTGCATTCCGGCGCCTATGCCGACTGGGCGCTGCTCGATGCGCCGATCGCCATCCCGGTGCCCGAGGGCATGAGCATGGCCGAAGCCGGGGCGGTGCCCGAGACCTTCTTCACCGTCTGGTCCAACGTCTTCGAGCGCGCCGCGCTGCAGCCCGGAGAGACGTTGCTGATCCATGGCGGGACATCGGGCATCGGCACCACGGCGATCCAGCTCGCCAAGGCGCTTGGCTCCACCGTCATCGTGACCGCCGGCAGCGACGAGAAATGCGCCGCCGCGCGGGCGCTCGGCGCCGATCACGCGATCAATTACCGGACGCAGGATTTCGTCGCCGAGGCGCGCAGGCTCACCGATGGCAGGGGGCCGGACGTAATCCTGGACATGGTGGGCGGGCCCTACATGCAGCGCAATATCGAGCTGCTCGCCGCGGACGGGCGGATCGCCCAGATCGCCTTCCAGCAGGGCAGCACCGCCGAGCTCGACCTGCTGCCGCTCCTGATGAAGCGCGGCACCATCACCGCCTCGACGCTGCGCGCAAGGCCGGTGGAGATGAAGGCCCGCCTCGCCCGCGCGCTGACCGAGCACGTGGTGCCGCTTCTGGCCAGCGGCGCGGTGCGCCCGCCGGTCGATTCCACCTTTCCCCTCGCCGATGTCGCCAAGGCCCATGCCCGCATGGATAGCAGCGCGCATGTCGGAAAGATCGTTCTTCTCATGAAACCGGAGGCCTGAGCCATGACCGTCATGGACCATCCCACAGCCAACACCACTGGCGCCCATGTCATGGCCGCCGCCCTCGCGCGGCACGGCGTGACCGAGATCTTCGGACAGTCGCTGCCCTCGGCGCTGATCCTCGCCGCGCCGCACTATGGCATTCGTCAGGTCGGCTACCGCACCGAGAACGGTGGTGCCGCAATGGCCGATGCCTACGCGCGGGTGTCGGGCCGGGTGCCGGTGGTGACGGCACAGAACGGCCCGGCGGCGACGCTGCTGGTGCCGGGGCTGGCGGAGGCGCTCAAGGCCTCGGTGCCGGTCGTCGCCATCGTGCAGGACGTGCATCGCAAGTTCACCGACAAGAACGCCTTTCAGGAGATGGACCATGTCGCGCTGTTCGGCGGGGTCTCGAAATGGGTGCGCCGGGTCACGGATGTCG
>NZ_JBYNAH010000018.1:0-8248 GCF_059781815.1 Salipiger sp.
ATAACCTGAAGGTCGTAGGTTCAAATCCTACTCCCGCAACCAGTTTTACCGAACTAGCATCGACATACCCCAGCCCTCCGGGCTGGGCTTGCGCGATCATCGCGCTCAGCGCCCCCTCAACCTCCAGCGTGATCCCCTTCGTCCCCGCGTCGTGATGCACCACAACGCGGTCGATCAGGCTGCGCAGCAGGTTCAGCGCCGGGACGCGGATCGTCTCGTCCTTCAGCGCCTCCGACAACTCCGTGACCTTGCTCCGGTAGAGCTCCGCCAGCTTCGGATGAAACCGCACTGCGCTCGGGGCAGGGGCCTCCAGCTTGCGCTCCAGCTCGGACTTCTCGTCTTCGAGGGCCTGCAGCTTCTGCAGCAGGCCCGGTGTCCGAAACCCATCGGCGATCGCGTCATAGAGGCCTGCGAGTTTGCGCTCGACGTCCTTGAGGGCCTTGCGGGTCTGCTCGTGCTTGATCCCCTCGTCACGTCTCTGGGCGTTTGCGGCTCTCGTGAAGGCGGTGACGAACTCTGCCACGGCGTCCGGTTGCATGAGGCGATCCCGCAAGAGCTCGAGAGCGGCGTCTTCGAGGGTCGCGCGCTTGATCGATCGCGTTGCGGAGCAAGTCTGCAGTTTGCGGGCATTGGAGCAGGCGAGGTAGTCCTTGCCCACCGCGGCAAAGCCGCCACCGCAACAGCCGCAGGCAAGCTTGCCGGTGAGCAGGTGCTGGCTGCGCTTCTTCTCCCAGAACCGGCTCTTCCGAATGCCCTGAACGGCTGGGGTGGCTTCGATCTGCTGCTGTCGCCGCTTTACCGCGTCCCAGAGCGCATCGGTAACGATGCGCAGCTCGGGGACATCGTGGATCACCCAGTCCTGTTCCGGGTTGAGGCGCGACACGCGTTTGCCGGTCTCCGGGTCCTTCACGTAGCGGAGACGGTTCCAGATGAGGCGCCCGATATAGAGTTCGTTGTTGATGATCCCCGTGCCGCGCTGACGGTGGCCGCGGATCGCGGTGTCGCGCCAGTGCGTGCCGCGCGGCCCGGAGATGCCGTCCGCATTGAGCCTCTGCGCGATCTTCTTGGGGGAATAGCCGTCGGCAAACTCCTGGTAGATGCGTCGGATGACCTCGGCTTCGCACGGGACGATCTCGCGCTCACCGGTCACCGGTTGGCCATCCGGACCGAGGCCTCTGACGACACGATAGCCATAGGCATTCCCGCCGCCGGATTTGCCGGCCTCGACGCGGCCCCGCAGGCCCCGCCGGGTCTTGGCCGCGAGATCCTTCAGGAACATCTGGTTCATCGTGCCCTTCAGTCCGACATGCAGCTCGTTGATCTCGCCTTCCGAGGTGGTGATGATCCGCACGTCGTGGAAGCTGAGGCGCTTGTAGAGCTGCGCGACATCGGCCTGGTCGCGGCTCGGGCGATCGAGGGCTTCGCAGAGGATGACATCAACGCCGCCGCGCTCCGCGAGCGCCAGGAGGCTTTGAAGCCCTGGGCGTCGCGTCGAGGCTCCCGAGATGGCCATGTCGCTGAAAACTTCGATGACCTCGCAGCGTTCGAGCGCGGCGCGCTCGCGGCAGATCCGGACCTGGTCCTCGATCGAGGCCTCGCGCTGCATGGTGGTCGAGAAAAGGGCGTAAATCGCGGCGCGGGTCATGCGGATGTCTCCTTCATGCTTTGGAGGAGGCTCGCATACTCGCGACCGGCCTCGATGGTCTGGGCATGGATGTAGTGCCGGTCCGCGGTTTGGAAGCCGCTGTGGCCAAGGACTGGGCGGATCAGGCTCGCGGCTTCTGGCGAGATGCGGGCCAGAGAGGTGGCCGCCGCGTCTCTGAAGAAGTGCGGTGGGACCGAGATCCCGGTCAGCCGCTTTGTCTGCTTTGAGATGGTCGGTCTGAAGGCGCCGATCTTGAGGGCGCTTCCCTTGCGCCCCAGCCAGAGGCTCGGGTCATCGCCCGAACCCCGGGCCGCGAGAAACGGCCGGGCATCATCAAGATAGTAACGCAGGGCCGGCGCGACCTGCGGCGGGACCTCTGCTTCCCACGGGATGTGTGTCTTGCTGAGCTCGGGTGAGATTGCGATGAAGATGCGGTCGTCATCGACGACGACGGACGTTCCGAGGGTCAGCCCCGCCAGCGCGCGGACACGCATCGGCATCATGGAGAGCAGGGCGATCATGGCCCCGTCCCGCAGCGATGTGGCTCGGAAGACGCCGCTGCCGCCGCGAGTCTTGGCCTCCTCGACAAGCTGCAGGCCGGTATCGAGCAGCAGCCGCGAGCTCAGGATCCTGCCGATCTTGCGCGCTTGTGTCCCGCGTCCGGCAAGGGATTTGAGCCGGGCGCGCAGCGCGCGCTCCGGGCTCCAGTCGCGGGACGGGTCCCCGGCGGTGACGACGCGCAGGACGCCCGTGACCAAGATGAGGCGGGACATTGGAGCCAGCCGATCGAGCGTCGAGAGCCATTGCAGGAGCGTGACCCGAGTGACCCGGTCGGCTGGCGCGATGTTGCGGGTGTGGGCGCCACACCCAAGGTGCCATTGCAGCCATTGCCCGTAGCTTTGGGAAAGGCGTTCGCGCGATGTCTCCCGCAGGTGGACGAGCGGTCCGCGATCGTCGAGCGGATTGCCCTCGGTGAAGAGGCCGCGCCACATCTCCTGATCCGCGGCAGGCCAGTCCTGCAGGGGCAGAATGAGGCTCATTCCTTGCCCTCGCGCAGAGCGCCGATAAGGTCGGAGAAGGCCCGCGTCGCGGACTTTACCTCCATCCCGGAGTACATGTTGATCGTGTGGCTGACGTCGGCGTGGCCCAGCAGACGGCGCGCGACCTCGTAGCCTCCCGGGTTGGCATCGAGCCAGTTCATCACTGCGAAATGCCGGAAAAGATGCGCGTTGATCTCAAGGCCCAGCTCCCGGCGAACCAGTTTGGAAATCCGTGCCGCGAGGTCTGCCGAATTGACCGGCGCTTCACCGGAGCGCTTGGGGAACAGGTAGGGGGTTCCGGCAGGGCACATCCAGGGGACTCTCGAGGCGAGATGCTCATCGATCAGACGCACGACATCCTCGGGCAGCTCGAACTCGATCGGACGGCTGGTCTTGGTGTCTTCCTCTTCCAGGACAAGGTAGACCCGACCATCGCCGGGCCGTTGGAGGTGACGGCCAAGCTCGAGCTCTGCAAGGTTCTTCACCCGGATGGGACAGACGAGAAGGATGGCGATCGCGAGGGCGCTCTCGCGGTCCAGCGCCGCGGAGTAGGGCTTCTTGTTGCCGGCGCCGCGTCGAAAGATCCGCTCGGGCAGAGTGAGGAGGTCGATGCGGTTGCGTGGCTGCTGCAGAACGCGGAGGCGCTCCCGGTTCTTGGCGGTCAGCCCCTTCTGCGGGGCCATGGCCAGCTTGCCGGAGAGCTGGCGCAGGCGGGCCACCTCCTCAGAGGGACGGTGCAGGGTGGCGGCGATGTTGGGCAGCAGGCGGGCCACCTCTGCGATGCTGCGGGAGCTGGTGTTGCCATTGCGGGAGAGCATCTGCCGCAAACCCCGCTCTGCGGCGGTCGGTTCAAGGAGGCTGCTGACCGACGCGATGGACGAGGCCTCAATGCCCGCGTGCACGAGCTCGGACGCGAAGCGCAGGAGCATGCTGCGGTACTGCTTGAGTGTCGCGGGACGAAGCGCGCGGTGACGCCCGGTCTCGGAAAGCGGGTCGTTGGCACCAAGTGCGGCAATGAGGCTGTCCAGATCGGTGAGGAACGTCGCAGGGAAGCTCTGGTCCGGCAGCCGGAAGATCTTCTGGCGGGACTGACGTGCGATGGGCGTTTGCGGCCAGCCGGGGACGCGTGCGACGGCGAGGTTCCAGCCATTCACCGCGGCGCGGTAGCTGGTCTCCGGGTCCTTGCTGATCTCGTTGAGCGTTACCGCCTCGAGAAAAGCGTCTGCGTGCTGCTCGTTTACCTCGTCGGGGATGATCCGTTGACGGGAAAGGAAATGCACGAAGCGACAGAGCGACGTGGAGAGGGTGGTATCGTCCAGCTCGAGCAGGCGACGCCAAAGTGAGCGCCACGCGGGTGTAAGGTCGTTCGTTCTGCGGAAGCGGCGTTCGACGATGCCGGCCGTTGCCATCGCGGCACGCGCGTTGCTGACGGAGTTCTGCCAAGTCTTCTTGGAGATCCCGATCTGTGCCGGGCTGATCTTGGCGAGCCGCTGTTGCAGCCAGCGCGTGTCGCAGGGAACGTCGCTCGGCGGAAGGCCGAGCGCCTGTGCGACGCGGCGCAGCCCAGAGATGAGGTCGCGCTCGCGGGTGGGGAAGAGCGAGCCCTGCGCCGAGAGAGCATTGATGAGATCCTGGAAGGTCGGCGTGCCCGCCGGGACAAAGACCTGGTCGAGCGGGATGGGCATTTGCGTGGTCATCGGGACAGCCTCTGATTGGTCAGCTCTGGTCTCGGGAACCCTGCCGTGGACAGGGCGCCCGATTCGGGAGAACCCTAGCATGAAAAGTCAGAAACTTACGGGGAGGGCCTCTTCCCGATAGAGCTCTAACGCATTGACATAAATGGACTTTGGTGGCCGTTTGGCCTAGAGGATGCCGCGGCGGCGATAGGCCGTGTGAGCGTCCGGATGGATGCGGATCAGGCGGCCGCCAGGGCCCACACGGATCACGTCGAGAAGGCCGGCGGCGATGGCGCGGCGGACCGTCTTCTCGGATACATTGTCTTCGAGCGCGACCTCCTTCACCGTCTTGAGGCGCGGGGGCTGCTGGGTCTTACTGGTCGGGGGCATTGGGGCTTGTCTCCTCGGAGCTGCAAGGGGAGACATCCGTATCCAACGCCGCCGCCTCGCCAAGAAGTCGGGCCAGTGCGAGCGCAACATCCTTGATGCGGTCGAGCTCTGCTGGAGGCTGGTGGGGGCTGTCGGGCGCGGAGGTCATGGGGTGACCTTGCCCGAGCACGCCAGGGCACGTCCAAGTGCACTGGTTCGCTATTTTTGGGTGCCGACCTCTGGTTCGGATGCGAGAATAGCGTCGAGATCCTGCTCGCGCTCCATGCGCTTGGCGTGCTCGATACTCTTGCGCAGCGTCCCTCCGGCGAAGTCGTGGCCGTCTTCGGTCACCATGGCGACGACGCAGCGTATGAAATCGACGAAGGGTCCGTAGATCTGGCCCTTCACGGCTTTGGTCGCATCGGTGCTGAAACTCGCCTTGCGCCCGGCTTGCTTCCAGATCCGCGCGCACTCGGCGACGACGTCATTGCGGCGCCGATCGACCACCTTGTTCTTATTCTGTGGCGACAGGTCGTATACGGCGCCGGGTACCTTCGCGATCAACTTGAGGAGTCCAATCACTTCGGCAGGGTCGGGTGCGGGGCCTTGCAAGAGCTCTTTGGCCTGGTCCAGTTCCGGGCGGCTGGCCGGCAATGTGCCAAAGCGGCTCTCGAGTACCTGGAGCCCCTCGCGAAGAACCTTGATGGGGTCGTCGCTCGCTTTGGCGAACCGAAGCGTTCTCCTGAGCTTGGTACCACCCTGTTTGCTCGCCTTGCTACGCACGACGTCGATGAAATTGGCGCAGGTGTCTCGGTCCAGGCAGTAACCGATCTGCCGCGATAACTCGACGACGAGCGGGGCCTCCAGATCGAAGCGTTCCTTGATCTCCCGCATTTGTGCCAGGTCGAGCGCGCCGTCGTCGCCGTAGTCCGCAATCTTCCAAGCCTTCGCTCGGGCAACTCCATCGAAATGAAGATAGAGCGTGTAGTCGGCGAACTCAGCGTTGGAAGGCTCTTCGGGCTGCAGGCGGGGAGGTAGCTCGCGTCGGGTCATATGGCTCGTCCAAGTTCGCTTCAGGATGCTTGAATGAGAACATATCGTGATCAACACCTCGGCGAAACGGAGATTGGTATCTACAGCAAAGGCGAAAGATCCAGGGGCACCTCAGGTTGATACATTCACCGTATGGGGCAGATCTTGAAAGAACGCCCTTGCCGAGATCGAGAGACTCAGTTGCCATGTTGGAACAATTGCGACAGATTTTTGCCGTTCGCGCTGCTTGATCTCATGAAGTATAGAGCAAACGCTGCGCTGGAATGCGTACCATATATTGTGCGTGGATTTCGCGATTCGACGAATATGTCAATTTTGTGTCATCTTGCTGAAGGCAGCGTAATGTACTAATTTATATAGTGTAATTTCTCTAAGAGTTGGTCAATTTATTCGCTTCACTCCGAGCGCCGTTCATAGAAATTGACGCATGTGTCCAGCCCGTGATACTTTTGAGTTCCTATCAGCGGGCATAACGCACTAGAAAATAGAGGATTTAATTCAACCTGAAAGTGTTTAGCCGCTAGGAAGAATAGCTAGAACATTTCAATCGAACTGGATGAACCGGGTCGGCCTCATTGGGCGGACTTGCATAGAAGATATTGTGTCAAGGCAAGTCATCGCCAGCCCTCGGAGGTATTCGAGGGGCAAAGTAGTTTTGCGCCCCGACAAGTAACAGACCGGCATTATCCGCGAGCCCGGGAGGGGGCGCAAAATGTCCGAGACTTCTGAAACAACCCTTGCCAGCGATGCTGACCTTTTCGGCAGCACCGAGTTTTCAGTCACGACGGACAAGGCCGACTACGCGCCGGGCGAGACCGCCATCATCACCGCATCGGGGGTCGATGTCGGAGGCTCGCTGACGTTCGAAGTCGATCACGTCTCGGATCCCGGACCGGACGGGATTTACGGAACCTCCGATGACATCACAACCGATCTTGGAAGCAGCGGTCACGACAGCTGGACTGTCGTGGACGGAGGGGAGGGGGATCTCGACGGCATCGCCAACGGGATCATCGTCACCGAGTGGTATGTCGATCCCGATGACAGCCTGAACGAAACCTTCCTTCTCTCGGCGAGCGACGGCGCCGACACCGCCTACGCAAGCTTCACCGATGGCGCCAGCTACAATCTCGACCAGTGGCGCAACGGCTCCGATGTCGCCCACCTGCCGGACGATGGCGACTCGTGGGTGAACGGAAACCTGAACGAAAACCAGGCGCACTACTATCAGGGCGATTTCGTTGCCTACCGGGCGACGCTTTCGGACCTGACGCAGGGCAGCTATTTCATCACCATCGAATACGACGTCACCCAAGGCGGTGAATATTCCATCGACTATCTCGGCTCATATGACGCCAGCTTCGGTCCCGGCAACACCCATGACGGCGATCTCATCCCCGATCCCGTGGACGGCACCGGTCTTGATGGCACCGCCGACAGCCAGCTCGAGGTCGCGCTGAGCCCGCTCGTCGATGCCGGCCCGGACGGAATCAAGGGCACAGCTGATGACATCTCGCCCGAGATCGGCAGCATCACGATGTTTGACGGGCAACTGACGGGCTTCGCCTTCGCAGGCGCCGACGAAACCATCGGCACGGCGGATGATGTCTACTACCTGTCGGGCAACGGGATCTGGGGCGATGGCGACGAGGCCATGGTCACCGGGATCTCGGATTATCTCTCCGGAAGTTATACACTCACGGACACCATCACATCGGAGGAGGTCGGCGACGCAGTTTACACGCTGAGTGGGGATGTCACGGGCAATGCCCAGCAATCCGTCACTCTGATTTTCGACTACACCGGCACGAACGGCGGCGACGCTGTCCTTGCCTGGGGGGGGCATATCGCGACCAATGAGGATTGGGACGACATGGCCAACCCCTCGGGCTCGCCTTACCACATGCGCCTGCTCGACATGAAAGCTTTCGAGGATGACGGCAGCACCATCCAGGTCACCGGCGCCGGCAATCAGGACCGTTCGCTGTCGCGCTCCGCGATTGTACTCGACAATCCCGACTTTGAAGTGACCAAGACCGCGGATGTCGCGTCGGTCGACGCCGCGGGCGATGTGATCACCTACACCATCACCATCACCAATACCGGGGATGTCGCCCTGACCGGGGTGAGCGTCTCCGATCCGCTGCTCGGAGCGCTGAGCGGTCCGTCGGGGGACACCAATCTCGACGGCGCGCTCGATGTTGACGAGGTTTGGACCTACAGTGGCAGCTACTCGGTGCTGCAGGCGGATCTAGACAGCAACGGCACCGCCGAGCCCGATGACAATGACGACAATGACGGTGATCCCCTCACTATCGAGGATCCTGACGGCGACATCGACAACCTCGTGACCGTCGGCGTCGCGGAAATCGAGGAGGCCAAGACCGCGCGGGCGGATGTCGACATCGTTCAGGACCCGTCGATCGCGGTGGTGAAGGACAACACCGGCGTCGATGACCTCGACG